>JBBRUB010000068.1:0-10024 GCA_038248175.1 Cytophagales bacterium
GCAATTTTTTAGCTTCCTCCGCGCCTTTGCGTCGAAAAGGAGATTTTGATGAGTAAACAAATCCAGGAAGCCTACATCGTCGCCGCTACCCGCTTGCCGGATAATCGCCCACCAGGGTTTCTTTGCGGGCAATGGCAATCTGTACGCCCTCGACGGGCAAAAAGTTAATGTCTTTCTTCATTGTACGTTTTTTTTAACACAGAGGAACAGAGATAATGGAGTTATAAATTTGAATAAAGAACTCTGTTTTCTCTGTGAAAAACTCCCTCCCTCTGTCGCATCGGCGCACCGGTTAAATATTCATCTCAAATAATTCGGCCAGATGCCCCTGCACCCGGCCCGCCACTTCATTAACCGGAATTTCGCGACCCAGTTCAGCGGCCATCGACGTAACGGCTTTGTCGGCAATGCCGCAGGGAACAATGTGGCCAAAGTACGACAAATCGGTATTAACGTTCAGCGCGAAGCCGTGCATGGTAACCCAGCGGCTGGCTTTGACGCCCATTGCGCAGATTTTACGCGGTTGTTCACCGCCATCATAATCAAGCCAGACGCCAGTTAGCCGGTCGCTACCAATACCTTCGATACGCCCCGCCCGCAGACCATAGTCGGCCAGAGTGAGGATGATACTCTCCTCCAATAACCGCATGTAGCGATGAATGTCCGTAAAAAAATTGTCTAAATCCAGAATCGGGTAGCCTACCAACTGACCGGGACCGTGGTAGGTAATGTCGCCCCCGCGCCGGATTTTGAAGAACGTGGCCCCGTATTGTTCACGTAACTCATCTTCGGCAATGAGCAGATTATCCATACTGCCGCTTGTACCGAGGGTATAGACGTGGGGGTGTTCACAAAAAAGCAGGTAGTTGGGCGTTGGCTGCTGCTGGGGAGTGGGGCAATCGCGGTTCTGGAGTTTTCGTGTTGTAATCCGAGCAAACAACCGCTCCTGTTCATTCCATGCGGTCTGATACTCAACGAGTCCGAGGTGCCGGACGTCAACTTGCTTATTAATAATACTATTCATTCTTTTACGCCGGAAGTTGCCTTCTGGTCAGGCAAATAACACCCAAAACTGCGTCTTTCGTTCGATTCCTCCACCATACCCATTTCTCCCCGCATGGCACAACACAACGACACCGGCAAACAGGGCGAAGCCGAAGCTGCCCGCTTTCTCCGCGAAAAAGGCTACCAGATTTTAACCACCAACTACCGATATCAGCACGCCGAAATTGACATTGTGGCGCAAAATGGCAAGCTGTTGCTGTTTGTGGAGGTTAAAACCCGTACCAATGTCAGCTTTGGCAACCCCGAAGAATTCGTGAATTACACAAAGGCAAAGCTGGTGATGAAAGCCGCCGAACACTACATTTTTGCCCACAACTGGCAGCACGATGTTCGCTTTGACATTGTGGCCGTAATTATCAACGGAAATGAGCTACGGGTCAGGCACGTAGAAGATGCGTTTTGCTAACTGCGGGCGGGCCAGCCAGCTAATCTGTTTTTTGTAATTGCAGCAAATTATTCATTGGCGATTTACGTTTATATCGGTACCAATCAACAATCTATATGAAAATGAACCGACTGTGGCCGTCAACTCTATTGTTGGCTATTTTGGGGACGTCGCTCCTGACATCCTGCAAGAAAACTCCCGACGTTACGCCATTGCCTAACCCAGTGATTCTATCCAGCACTGCCGTTAGCGGGGCGGTTACGGACGGAGAAGTGAACGACTGGATTCTGGCCAATATGCAGTACTACTATCTATGGAACGATAAGCTCCCGGCCAGTCCCAATAAATCGCTTACGCCAGATGCATTATTTGCGTCGCTGCTCTACGACCGCAACAACACGGCCAACTCAGACCGGGACCGTTTCTCCTGGATTCAGAGGAGCGCAGACGAGTTGAAAGCCTCGCTGAGTGGTGTGACTAAAACGACGGGTATGAACTACCAGCTATACTACACGGACGCCAGCCGAACCAATGTCGTTGGCTCAGTCATTTACGTGCTTACGGGCAGTCCGGCGGCTCAGGCGGGCGTGAAACGGGGTGATTTATTCACCAGGGTAGACGGACAAACTCTAACCGGCAGTAACTTGAGTACACTGCTCAATGGCAGAGCTGATTCGTACGCCTTCACCTTTGCCCGGCTCGTAAACGGGACTCTGACCGAAGATACTCAGGCCAGAACGGTGTCGGCGGTTGTTTTTCAGGAAGACCCCGTTCTGCTTGATACCACCTATACTGTTGGCGGCAAAACTATTGGATACGTAGTCTATAACCAGTTTGTGCCGGGTCCGAACGGTAGTTCAGTGGCGCTGTACGACCAGAAACTGGACAATATATTTGGGCGATTCAAACAGAAAGGCGTAAATGAACTGGTTCTTGATCTGCGCTATAATCGGGGTGGCTACGTTAGTTCATCGACCAACTTAGCCAGCCTGATGGGTAAAAACGTCGACGCATCGAAAGCCTTCTACACTCAGGTCTGGAATGCTGCCTACACCGCTGACGCCGATAAAAGGAATGGCGCGGGCAAGTGGGGACGTGAAAATTTCAAGGTCAAATCCCAGAATATCGGTTCAAATCTGAGCCGGGTGTTTGTGCTGACAACAGGCAGTACGGCTTCGGCCAGCGAGCTTATTATCAATGGGCTGCGCCCTTTTATGACCGTTACCACCATTGGTACTACCACGGTAGGTAAGAACGTTGGCTCCATCACGATTTCTGATCCGAAAGGCCGTATCAGGTGGGGTATGCAGCCACTCACATTCCGGTCGGCCAACGCCAATGGGTTTTCAGATTACCCGAATGGGTTCGCGCCAGCAGTTCAGGTCAGAGAACCTACCTACGGGTTGAAAGCCCTCGGCGATTTGACCGAGCCGCTGCTTGGCGAAGCCGTTTTTCAGATGACCGGTTCACGCATGGCCCGCCGGGCGGTACCCACCCCCGCCGATTACCTGCCCATTGCCGGATCGTCGCTCGACGATAAGGCGGGGGGCGGCAATATGTTTATCGAACAGCCCCGCTAATCATCATCAGATCGATACGGGCGTGTTTTTTTAGAGAATATTACTTTAAGGCGGTCTGGTAACGGATCGCCTTTTTCTGTTTATGGCCATCAAAACAACAAATTGATAACGGGCGTTGAGCAAAGGAGACGTTTCAGGGTTTTGTATCTTTACGTCATCTGAATACGACCGTAAGCACCATCACCATGTACGAGAAGAATATAGGTACTAAACAGAAAGCATTACGCATTAACTTAGACCGAAAAATCTACGGCTCCTTTGCCGAAATTGGCGCGGGGCAGGAAACAGCCGCCATGTTTTTTAAAGCGGGTGGCTCATCGGGTACCATTGCCAAAACAATGTCGGCCTACGATATGACCTTCAGCGACTCGATTTATGGCGTCGAAGAAAGCGGGCGGTACGTGGTGGAGTCGCGGCTGGTGAAGATGCTGAAGAAAGAGTATAGTTTGCTGGAGAAACGCCTGGCCGATAAGCGCGGCCCCGACACTACGTTCTTCGCCTTTGCCAATACCGTTTCCGCACTTAACTTCCAGAAAACCAACGAAGCCCACGGCTGGGTTGGCTGCCGGTTTCAGCTTAGTCCCCAAACCGGCTACAACGACGTCATTATCCATGTCCGAATGCTTGACGACGAAAACGTACTGCAACAGCAGGCTATTGGCGTTATTGGCGTAAACCTGATTTACGGCTGCTATTACTACGCCAAATCGCCCGAGACGCTGGTGCTGTCGCTCATGGACGACCTGACGCCGGAGCGGATTCAGATCGACATGATCCGGTTCAGCGGTCCCGACTTTGCCGGGGTTGACAACCGACTGATGAGCCTGCATCTGGTGCGCAATGGCTTCACCGACGCGGCCCTGTTTGGTGCCGACGGGCAGGTGATGCAACCTTCCGAAGCCCTCTACAAAAAGCATATTCTGGTCATGCGCGGGCGGCTGCGGCCCCTCACCAACGTACAGATGGACATGATCGAGAACGGGCTAAAGCAGTTTCAGGCCGAACCCGACGTGGACGTAGATCGTGTGGTATCAATGGCCGAACTGACGTTGCACAACCTGAAAGCCAGTGACCAGGGCATTGATGAGAAAGACTTTCTGGACCGGGTCGATATTCTCTGTTCGATGGGGCAGACCGTCATGATCTCTAACTACCTGGAATACTATAAACTCGTGGCGTATCTGGCCAAACTCACCCGGCTTAAAATCGGGCTGATTGTGGGGATACCTAATTTAGAGTACATCTTTGAAGAAGGCCATTACGAATTTCTGCCCGGCGGCATTCTGGAGTCTTTCGCTACCCTGTTCAGCAAAAAGGTGAAGCTGTTTGTCTATCCCACCCTTCGCAACAACGCCATTTATACCTGCAACGACTTCCAGCTACCCCCTACGCTGGAGCCGCTGTATCAGTATCTAGTCAGAAACGACAAAATCGAAGACATTCGGGATTATAACGAAACCAATCTGCACATCTCTACCGATAGCGTGCTGGAGATGATTCAGCGGGGCGAAGATGGCTGGGAAGCGATGGTACCCGATATAGTAGCCCAATGTATCAAAGACAACTGTCTGTTCGGTTATCCCTGCGAAGTTGAATACGTGTCGATTGGGCAGCAGGTGAGACAGCAGAAGATTGGGCAGGTAAGTTGACCTACGCCATTTGGGCAGCTCTGATCTGCATTTGCCGCACCAGAACGATGATTAGCGCACCCAGTACGATGGGGAAGATGCCAATGTATTGAAGCGAATCATAAAAGCCTGCGGGATACTGTAGCAGCATAAACGCCAGCCCGCCCGCCGTGAGTACATTTAGAAAGTGAACGATGCTGGTACCGCTGACCCAGCCCGGCCCCCGCACTGCCATGAACGCGTACATAGCCTGTACCGATTGCAGAAAGGCGTACATGACGGCCCACATGCCCAGTACATCAACAAGCCCGCCAACCGTACCTTCGGAATAGACTAACATGGCCACACCAAAAGCCAGATCGGTAATGCCATGCAACATACCCCAGACGTTGTTCTTCAAGCTACGCTGGTTCGCAAATGAAAACACAAGCTGCCCCCCCCCGGCCAGCAGGGCCAGTACGCCGATAACGATGCTTGATATTGAGGAGTACGTATTGGCAAAGACAAACATAACCATGCCAATGATGACGTAGATGACTCCCCGAACATATAGCAAAGGGGAGAGATGTAAAGAGTTTCTATTGTGAGCCATAGCATTGAGGGAGCAGGGAAATGGAACTTACCTGTGTAGGGTAAACTGCCAAAAAAACGGGATTGTTTATGGCCCTTAAACGCAACGGTTACCGATTGAAGATGCAAACCAGCCTGCAAACCGAGTATTCGTTAACAACAAATCGGAGCGGGATCATAGCTACCCCTTTTTCTATGCCCGGCAACAACAGACCCCCTACCTGTTTCAACCAATGTTATGTCTGAGACAAAAAAGCCAGTCAACTGTAAAGTTAACTGGCTGATAATTAGAGAGCGGAAGACGAGGTTCGAACTCGCGACCTGCAGCTTGGGAAGCTGCCGCTCTACCAACTGAGCTACTTCCGCTGATAAAATTGGGTACGCAAAATTGGGCTTATAAAAGCACAATGTCAAGCCGGAAGTAACTGCGGCAATCTGCTTACTTTGTCGGATAGATAAAGCCATCCCGTATGCAGCCTGTTCCGCCTACTCACAAGCCGTTTGTTCCCACTACTGAATCACCCGCCGAATTTACGCTCAAAGCCATTATTACCGGCTCCGTCTTTGGCGTGTTATTTGGCGCGGCTACCGTGTATCTGTCCCTCAAAGCCGGGCTATCCGTATCCGCGTCGATACCAATTGCGGTGCTGGCCATTTCGCTGGGTCGGCGGTTTCTGAACACCACGATTCTGGAGAATAACATCATCCAGACTGCCGGGTCGGCGGGCGAGAGCATTGCGTCGGGGGTGGTGTTTACTATGCCGGGGTTTCTTTTCCTGACCGATGGCATTGGAGCCGATTTCTTCAATTACTGGACTATCCTGACCTTATCTATTCTGGGCGGGCTGGTGGGCGTATTGATGATGATTCCGCTGCGCCGGTCGCTGATTGTACAGGAACACGCTACGTTGCCCTACCCCGAAGGTACGGCCTGCGCGTCGGTGCTGATGGCGGGCGAACGGGGCGGCAACTTCGCCAAAATGGCGTATCAGGGGCTGGGCGTAGCGATGCTGTATGCGTTCCTGCAAAAAGTATTGCACGTCATTGCCGAAGTACCGGTCTGGGCTACCCAACAGACGAACCGCTATTTCCCGTCGGCGCAGGTAGCGGGCGAAATCACACCGGAGTATCTGGGCGTGGGGTATATTATTGGCTTTCGCATTTCGGCGGTGCTGGTGGGTGGGGGTATTCTGGCGTGGCTGGGGCTGATTCCGCTGCTGGCGTCGGTCGTGCCGGGCGAGGTTATTGCGCTGCAACTCCAGAAACTTGGCTATCTGGCCGATCTGAACGTGGCGGGCGGGCCGGGCGGCTGGAATCCCGAAACCAAAACCTTCTCCGACACCGCAGCGGCTATTTACCGGGCGTACATCCGGCAAATTGGCGCGGGAGCCGTAACGGCGGGCGGGTTTATGACATTGCTCAAAACGATCCCGACCATTATTTCCTCCTTCAAATCGAGCTTTAGCCGGGCGTCACTGCGGGCCATTGAAACCGAAGAGCAACTGAGCGAAGCGGCTCAAACGCCCCGCACCGAGCAGGATTTGAGCGTCCGGGTGGTTGTTATCGGTAGTGTGGCCCTGGTGGCATTGATGGCCGTGCTGCCGCAAATCCCCGGCGATTCGATCCTGACCAAGCTGCTCATTGCCGTACTGGT
Source organism: Cytophagales bacterium (assembly GCA_038248175.1). Classification (GTDB taxonomy): domain Bacteria; phylum Bacteroidota; class Bacteroidia; order Cytophagales; family Spirosomataceae; genus Spirosoma. Next base: position 6,883 of record JBBRUB010000068.1, read on the forward strand.
CATCGTGTTTGGTTTCTTCTTCGTCACCGTCGCGAGCCGGATTGTAGGGCTGATTGGCTCAAGTTCGTCGCCGGTGTCGGGCATGACCATTGCCACCATTATGGGTACATCTCTGGTGTTCATCGGCTTTGGCCTGACGGGCAATCTCTACGAACCAGCGGTACTGGTGGTGGGCAGCATGATTTGCGTAGCTGCCGCCAACGCCGGGGCTACGTCGCAGGATTTGAAGACGGGTTATCTGGTTGGGGCTACGCCGAAATACCAGCAGATGGCCTTGTTCATCGGCGTAATTGTGTCGTCGCTGGTGGTAGGCGCAACGGTCAAGATTCTGGACTCGCCCACGCCCGATCTGGTAGCGCAGGGCATTACCCATGCCATTGGCTCCGACAAGTTTCCGGCTCCGCAGGGTACGCTCATGGCTACGCTTATCAAGGGTCTGCTGTCGTTCAACCTCGACTGGCAGTTTGTGCTGGTTGGTGCGTTCATTGCGTTTGTGTTCGAGCTGGTAGGCGTCAGCGCGCTGGCCTTTGCGGTGGGGCTGTATCTGCCACTGTCCACCACCCTGCCAATCTTTGCCGGTGGTCTTGTCAAAGCCCTTGTTGACTGGAATCAGAAACGCACGAATCGAATTGATGATGACCCCGATCTGGGCAGTGGTAACCTGTTTGCCACGGGCTTAGTAGCGGGTGGTGCGCTGGCGGGAGTAGCGGTGGCGTTGCTGTCGGTAAACGACGGCATTTTCAAGGCGCTGGCCGGTCTGACACTCGAACCCGCGCTGGCCGGTCTGCTGGGCGAAGGCGGCTATATGTTGCTGGGTGCGCTGGCCTTTGTTGGCCTGGCCGTGATGCTGGGCCGCGTGGCCATGAAGCGGGGTTAGATTCTTACCGCGCCTGCCCCGCTTTTCGGAGCAGCTCAATCACTTTTTGAACCGGTAGTTCATCTACACGGTGTCCGGCGTCACCGGTTACGATTTTGGCGGCAAAGAGCGAGTTGATGATGGCTTCTTCGGTGGCTTCGATGGCGGCCATGAACAGGGGCGAGGTGTTGTCGTTGCGCAGGAGTTGCAGCGTATCGAGCGCACTGGCCGTTTCGTTCGGAATCTGGTACCCCGTGGAAACCGCAATGACGTAGTCGCCACTGCCATTGGAGGCAATTCCGCCTGTTTTGGCCATGCCCATGAACGCCCGTTTAGCCAGGCGTTTCAGATTACGGGCGTCCAGCGGGGCATCGGTCAGCACCACTATCATGCACGACCCGTCGAGCTTTTCTTTGAACGAATATTTGCCCAGTTCAACACCCACCGGCACTCCGGCAATTTGCAGCACCCCGCCAAAATTTGTCTGCACCAAAACGCCCACCGTATAACCCCCCAGCGATGCTGGCAGCTTGCGCGACGACGTACCAATCCCGCCTTTGAAGCCGAAGCAGACCGTTCCCGTACCAGCCCCCGCATTACCTTCTTCAACCGAACCAGTTTTGGCGTTTTTCACGGCATCCAGTACGTGTTGCTTTGTTACGTGCCTTCCGCGAATGTCGTTCAGGAACCCGTCGTTCGTCTCGCCCACAACCGGGTTTACCGACCGCACCTGCTCGTTGCCGGGTTGCGCCAGTGTATAGTCGATGAGGGCATCGGCAGCGGTGGGGACGCTGAGCGTGTTGGTCAGGACAACAGGCGTTTCGAGCGTACCGAGTTCCTCCACCTGACTGTAGCCGGTGAGTTTACCGAAGCCGTTGCCGATATAAATAGCCGCCGGGCTTTTCTGCTGAAACAGATTTCCCGAGTGTGGCACAATGGCCGTTACACCCGTCCGAACAGTGTTGCCCTGCTGCAACGTAACCTGACCAACCCGAACGCCCGGCACGTCGGTAATGGCATTGAGCGAACCCGTTGGCAGCACCCCAAACCGGATGCCGTAGTCGCGCGGGCGTTTGGCGGGCTGAGCCGCCAGAAGATGGGACGTAGAAAGCAGAAGAGCAAGTAGCGATAGTCGAACAGTCATACCGCAAAGTACGATCTATCGCGATTCGTAAAAAAGCAGCCGGTTGCGCAGGCTGGTCAGTTCCTGCTGCAAGCTTTCCAGCCGTTCGGTCAGGTCATTTACTACGTCGAGGTCGTCGGGGTGGATGGCCAGGTCCTGATGGAGCCGCACGAACTTTTCGAGACGGGGCAGTTGCTCAAACGGGATGTACATGATCTGTTCTACCACTGTCGTTTCAATCAGGCCACGTTCTTCCAGATAGCTGACAAACGTAGTCTCAACGCGGTTGTACTGGCAAAATTCGCGGACGGAGATGAGTTGCGTAGTCATGGCTTAGAGTTCGGCTAATTTCTGGAATAGTTCTCTCTGCTCGTCGGTCAGGCTGGTGGGGATGCGCACCTGCCACTGCACGTACAAATCGCCAAACATATCGGCCTGATTATAGATCGGAAAGCCTTTGCCCTTCAGCCGAACTTTGGCATTGGTCTGCGTACCGGGGGCCACGTTCAGCTTTACTTTCCCGTCGAGCGTTTCGATGACTTTTTCGCCACCGAGTACGGCTGTGTACAGATCAATTTCTTCATCGACGTGCAGATCGTTGCCCTTGCGTTTGTAGCGTGGGTCATCGGAAACCAGGAACGTAATGTACAAATCGCCGTTGGGGCCACCATTAGTGCCAGGTACGCCATAGCCGGTCAGCTTGATTTTCTGCCCGTTCTCAACGCCCGCCTTAACGGTGATACCAATGGTTTTGCCGTTGAGGTTCAGGTTTTGTTTGTGGGTGGTGTAAGCATCGCGCAGACTCAGGTTCAGCTCGGCCTGATAATCACCTCCCCGGAAATTGGCCTGCCGCCGACCGCCCCCCGCCCGGCCTTCGCTGCCGAACATAGACGAGAGAAAGTCCGAAAAATCGGCCCCACCAAAGCCGTCCTGAAAGTCGTATTCCGCTCCGCCACCCGCGCCCGGTGCCCGACGTTGCTGCTGCTGACGCTGCTGGGCTTCAAACTGCTCGCCATGTTGCCAGTCCTTACCGTATTTCTCGCCGTATAAATCGTATTGTTTGCGCTTTTCGGGATCGCTCAGAATCTCATTGGCTTCGTTAAGTTGCTGAAATTTTTTGCTGGCTTCCTCATCGTTCGGGTTCAGGTCCGGGTGATGCTTAC
>JBBRUB010000069.1:0-10001 GCA_038248175.1 Cytophagales bacterium
ATCGCCGGTGCAAACTGCCGACGTTTCAGGCGTGACCGATGCCATGCGCGACGCTATTGCGCTGACGACTGGCAACTGGGACGCCATCTTCGAGTTCCTGCGTTTGCCCGCCCGCGCTGCTGTAGTGGAACGCAACACCCGAGAAACCCAGATTCGGGTGGAGTTAAACCTCGACGGTACCGGTCAGGCCAATATGCACACCGGACTGGGCTTTTTTGACCACATGCTCGATCAGGTGGCCAAACACTCCGGGGCCGACCTCAGTATCCGCGTAAAAGGCGATCTGCACATCGACGAACACCACACCATCGAGGATACCGGCCTGGCCCTTGGTGAGGCTTTCCGGCAGGCCCTGGGCGACAAGCGGGGTATTTCCCGCTACGGGTTTCTGCTGCCGATGGACGAAGCCCTGGCGCAGGTAGCCGTTGATTTTTCGGGACGACCCTGGTTAGTGTGGGACGCCGAATTTCGGCGTGAGAAAATTGGCGATATGCCCACCGAGATGTTCTTCCACTTCTTCAAATCCTTTGCCGATACGGCCTTGTGCAATCTAAACATCAAGGTAGAAGGTGATAACGAACACCATAAAATCGAAGCAATTTTCAAAGCATTCGCCAAAGCCATCAAGATGGCCGTCCGGCGCAATATCCGCGAATTAGACAACCTGCCCAGTACAAAGGGTGTACTGTAACACTTTAGGTTTACGACCGTTTACCCGTTAATTTTGCATTTGAATTCAATCGACTACTATCATGGATTTATCGACCCCATTAACGCTTCTGTTTTACGCTGTTCTGCTTGGTTCTGCCTTTATGACGGGCAAATGGCTGGAGCGCAAAGACCGGAAATACTAATTCTTTAGCGAAGGATGAAGAGTGATGAACGAAGAATGAAACACACTTCATCCTTCGTTCATCACTCTTCATCCTTCATTCTTCACTACCATGCTGTCTGCATTAACACGCTGGCTGTTTAAGTTATGGGGCTGGCGTATTGCCGGTCCCGTACCTACTGTGCCGAAAGGCATCTGGGTGGTGGCTCCGCACACGACCAACTGGGACTTTCCGATTGGTCTTGGCATTCGCCCTACCATTCATATCTGGATTCAGTTTTTGGCCAAGAGTTCGCTCTTTACGTGGTACAACGGCTGGCTATTTCGGGCGTTGGGTGGCAAACCCGTTTACCGTGATAAATCGCGTAATCTGGTCGATGCCACGGTCGATGTCTTCAACCAGAGCGACCGATTGCACATCAGCATCGCGCCCGAAGGTACCCGCACCAATGTAGCCAGGCTGAAAACGGGTTTCTACTATATAGCTCTGAAATCGGGCGTTCCCCTTATTCTGACGGGTTTCGACTGGCCCCGTAAACTGGTGCTGTTGAGCGAACCAATGTACGTTACCGGCGACTATGTCCGTGATATGGAGTTTATCTACGCCTTTTTCTCGCAGGTTCACGGGGTTAAAAAAGACTGGCTCAAAAACTGGGAGGAAACCGGTGTCATTGCACAGCCGCAGTAAATGCTGTATTCATACCCTGATTAACAGATCGGTGCGCTTTCCACTCTGTTCACCCATTCATGGCTCAGGTAGGTCTGGCTACTGCTCAAATCGACACGATTAGCCGACAACTGGATACGATTCGTATCAAGCAAAAAATGCATAGCAAAGTCTGCGTAAAAGCACTGACAGGCTTTTTATCGACCTTAAAGCGGGTTTCCGAATTAGCCCAGGCTGGCAGTGGTTTAGATCGCTGAACCTGACAATGTAGTTTGCCCCCGCTACAACTACGTTACCCAGCCGTGGGGTAAGGAGGTGGCTCCGCAAACTTCCAATTTCTTTGCCCCACCCTGCCTGACTGAATTGCTGGGACTGGTTTACAGGACCAGGACAATATAGTCAGGCTCTGTCCATTGGGCTTTTACTCACATTTTAGCGGTCCGCAGTAGTTCAACCATTCGCCGACCTGCCCGCTCCGACGCGCCCGGTTCGCCCATCTTTTGCTGCACGTCGGCGTAACCCGCCAATACCTCGCTCCGGCGTGGTCCGCCGGGCAAAACCAGCCGTAGTTCATCAGCCGTTCGGGCAGGTGTGCAGTCATGGATAAGTTCACGCACCAGTTCGCGGTTCGCAATCAGGTTGACGAGCGAAATAAACGGTACGGTCATAATCCGCCTGCCTATTTCATAGAACATCCGCGTTGTTTTGTAAAGCACCACTTGCGGTACGTTGAGCAGGGCAGTTTCGAGCGTGGCGGTGCCGGAGGTGACAAGCGCAGCCGCTGAGACATGCAGCAAGTCGTAAGCCACATCGGTAACGCGCCGGACCTCCGGGTAATCTACCATGTAATTATCATACAGCGCACCGGGCAGGTTACTAACGGCACTTACTACAAACTGATACGCCGGAAACTGCCGCGTTGTTTCCAGCATGACGGGCAGCATACGGGTAATCTCCTGCTGCCGGCTGCCCGGTAACAGGGCTACAACAGGCCGGTCGTTAGAAATCAGTTGCGCCCGGAAGTTTGGGTTGGGTTGAAACCCGGCGAGGGCATCCAGGAGCGGGTTGCCCACATACTCGACGGTGTAATCATACTCCGCAAAAAACTCGGTTTCGAACGGGAATATCGTGAACAGCGTATCAACGGAAGTTTTTATATTCCGTGCCCGGCCCGGATTCCAGGCCCACACCTTTGGCGAGATGTAATAAAAAACCCGAATACCGTGCTTTTTGGCGAAACGGGCCATGCGCAGGTTGAACCCCGCATAGTCAATCAGAATCAGCACATCGGGGCGGTGGGCCAGCAAATCGGCCTGGCATTCGCGCATGATCCGGCGAATGGTGCCGAGGTTTTTGGCCACTTCCACAAAGCCCATGAAAGCCATTTCGCGGTAGTGCCGTACAATAGTGGCTCCAGCGGCTTCCATCTGCTCGCCCCCGTAGGCCCGGCAATGGGCATCGGCGTCATGCGCCCGGATACCCCGGATGAGGTTGGCCCCGTGTAAATCGCCGGAGCGTTCGCCGGCTATCAAATAGTAGGTCATTGATCGTCATTTGTAGTCACTGATCGTCATTCGCTGTCAATCAATGACTACAAATGACGATCAATCTCAAAGCGAAGTTCGTCGGCCAGCTGGCGCAGGCGGGTGGTGTCGGGGCGGGGCGGGGGCAGTTGCTGACTCACGAACGCCCGGATCTCCCAGACTTCCAGTACGTCGTTGAGAGCTACCTCGCGGTTGGGCATGTCGGCGCGGTCGGCGGTGAGGAGCAGGGTACCTTTGGCTTTCACTTGATTGTAAACGCGCCGACACCCAACTCCGTCGTGGCGTATTAGCAGGGCGTAGAGTTTGCCATCCACAATGTCGAACCAGTTGCGGATAAACTGTCCCACGAGCAGCGCACCGGGAAACATAAAATCGTCGCCCGCTTCAAAGGCGCGGTAGTGACCCTCGGGCAGCGTAGGCAGGTGCATGGCGGGCAGTTGACGCACAAAATCGAGCTGCTGATACCGCTGGGCGTACTCACTAAACTGCCGCTGCATGACCACGCCAATCATGGGAGCCACCGGCTGGGTTGGTACACTGGGCCGACTGTTGCCCCCCGGACCGTCATACACATTGTTGAACGTCAGCACCTGCGCCGGATTAGCCTGCATGGAAACGCCCCGGTTAAAGAGCTGCTCGGCGGGGGCAGATGCTGTCTGGTACGGTGACGCCTGTACAGGCGCGGGTACACCGGGCCGCACGGGGGGAGTAATGACAGGTGGGGCTGGTGCCGGACGGGCTGGTTCGTGACCCTCGCTGGGGCGGTAGTACTTATTGAGTACTTCCGACAGCGGCCTGGGTTCGGGTGTTTTAGGGACGGCATCGCTGAAAATATCGGGAAAGTCGGGATGCGCGAAGGGGTCGTCGGCAGTGGCGTTAATTTTACCGTCGGAGCGGATGGGTTCGGTACGGGGGCGGGGTTGCTCATTGCGGCTGTCCTGGCCAAGTGGTATGGTCAGGCTGGGCGTTTGGCGGAGTTTGCGCAGGTCCTGCCGGGTAAGCAGTTCAACGGTGGTATTGAAGGCTTTGGCCATTGCCTGAATATTCTGCTGATTTGGGTTGGCGCGGCCTTCTTCATACGCCCCCAGTAGCGAGCGTTTGATATTTATTTTTCGGGAAAACTGTTCCTGCGTCAGGCCATTCAGTTTGCGCAGGTACCGGATATTTTCGCTGACGAGTGACATTGGTTCGGGTTTGCTAACGATTTTGCTAATATAGCGGGTTTTCAAGTCGATTTACTAAAGACAGGTTTGTGGATTGAACGAAGTTTGCTCTTTGTCAGAAACTTTGATTAAATTTGGTTATATCACGAAAAACCAGTTGGCTACTGAAGAAATCAAACAGAATTTTCACTGACTCATCGACACAATTGCCGATGAGCAATCGCTCGTTAGCCTGTACGAAGCGACTGAACTATATCTCGAACAGCGGAATTTACTGCTGGACCGCAACATCCGGCCTTGGTAGGCCGTATGCAGCGGTCACTCGAACAAATGGAACAGGGCGAGTTTGTTCCAAACCCGGAAGTCCAGAAACAGGCACGGTAGTGGATCGGCAAATAGTACGCAGTCAGGAATAAATCACTCAAGAGTACTCTTAATACAACAGCAATGAACGCAACACTTCCCCAAACTGACCTCCGCGACGATCTGCGGGCGGCTTTTGATCGGCAACGCCGGTTTGCCCCGCAGATGGCCCTGACCACAGCCGCCGAACGCAGCGAACGCATTAAATGCATTCAGCAGTGGATGTTTGCCCATCAGTCCGAACTGGAGAAGGCGATGTACGACGACTTCCGGAAGCCGAGTGCCGAGGTGAGGCTGGCCGAGGTAATGACGGTGAACGGCGAGATTAAGCATACCGTCAAAAACCTGAAGCGGTGGATGCGCCCGCAGCGGGTACCAACCCCCCTGAGCCTGATTGGTACCAAGAGTCACATTCGCCACGAACCGAAGGGTAACGTCTTGATTATTGCACCCTGGAATTATCCCTTCTCGCTGATTGTCAAGCCACTGGTGTCCGCTATTGGGGCTGGAAATGTCTGCATCCTGAAACCGTCGGAGATGACGCCCCACACAGCCTCGCTTCTGACCCGGATGGTTGGCGAGCTGTTCCCGCCTGAGGAGGTTGCCATCTTTGAGGGCGACGCCAGCGTGTCGCAGGCCCTGCTCGAATTACCTTTCAACCACATTTTCTTTACCGGCTCCCCCGCCATAGGGCGCGTGGTGATGGCCGCAGCGGCCAAACATCTGGCATCGGTCACACTTGAACTCGGTGGCAAATCACCCGCCATTGTCGATGAGTCGGCCAATGTGAAACAGGCAGCTGAGCAATTGACGTGGGGCAAGTGCCTCAACAATGGCCAGACCTGCATCGCGCCGGATTACCTGCTCGTCCACGAATCTATCAAACAGCCGTTTATGGACGCTGTGCGCAGTACCCTGACGGGTATGTACGGTGCCGACGGACAAGCCGTAGAAGCGTCGGACAGTTACGCTCGTATTGTGAATCGGAAGCATTTTGAGCGGATACGTTCGCTCGTGGAAGATGCCGTCAGTAAGGGCGCGAACGTAACGCTGGGCGGGCGCATGAACGAAGCCGATAACTTCATCGAACCCACCGTGCTGGAAAACGTAACGGACGACATGCGGGTGATGCAGGACGAGATTTTTGGCCCGGTGCTGCCCGTGCTGACCTACAATACACTAGACGAGGCTCTGCGTATCGTGAATAGCCGTGAGAAGCCGCTGGCCCTGTATATCCACAGCCGTAACCGCAAAAACACGCAGTACATTCTGGACCGCAGCACGGCGGGCGACACCGTCGTGAACGATACGCTGCTCCAGTTTGGGAACGTCGAACTGCCGTTTGGGGGCGTCAACAACAGCGGACTGGGAAAATCGAACGGATTTTTCAGCTTCGTGGAGTTCTCGAATCAGCGGGGCGTAATGCAGCGCGACTTTGGTACCATGAAGTTTATCTACCCTCCCTACACCGACCGCGTTAAAAAGCTGATCAATTTCTTCGCCAAATACACATGAGTACTTGGACGTTCTTGGATCAATTAAGCAGGTGGGGTTCAGAAGTGAAGCAATTCAACTAATCTACCATTTCAGCATCGGTCAGGATGTAGTTCATCTCGTAGATATTGTCGGCGTTGAGTTTAAGGGTGCCGCGAAAAGTACGGCGTTCGTCGGTTTTGAATTTTCTGCTGTTCTTCTTGAATTTGAGGGCGGCCACTGACTCTGGCCCGGCTCCGCCACAGAAAAAACACGCGCTGAACGGAAACGCCGACAGCACATAGGTATTCTCTTCCAGATCAACAGGCAGTACGTAGCCCGTTAGTTCAACAGTTTTGCCGTTGAGTTTCTGAATGCCCGGCCCAAACGTAGGATATAGCATGTAGATCGACTCTGCGGCATACCACTTCTTTTTAAATGTTACGTCGCGCAGGGTTTCCCAGGAGAGTTTAACCGGCTCGGCAACCGAAATTGGCGTTACCGACACGGGCAATGCAGGCCGAAAGGCCGTAGCCGTAAATGAAAGAATGCAGAGAGTAATCAGAATACGGCTCATAGGTCAGATAGTTATCAGGGAGTAATATTGCTGGTAAAATTACGAAAAACCCTATTTTTACTAATCCGATCAACTCATAAACAGGCTGTCGTGTCGCTCGAACATATTAATAACTCCGAAAATACCGCTTCAATTCCCGCTCGTTTCACACGACTTTATACCACCATACTCATTTTAGTGGCATTACTGCTGACGGTGGCGCAGGGCCTTACGCAATGGCGGATGCGGCCGTTGCAGGACGAACTCTGGCTTATTCGCTACACGGCACTACAACGACATCAGAGTCAGCAGATTGTGAAACAAACTCTGCAACTAACCGACGGCAAGAACTTCCCGGATTTTAGTCGAAACATAAAAGATTTACGGCAGGTGTTCAGTAAGTTTGAACGGTATCATCTGGAAGGTCGCGCGGGCCGCGTTACTGACTATGCCGTTTATATTCCCAATTCTGATACCATTCAGCGAATGTATGTCGGTATTCTCCCGGAATTCAGAGCCTATCAACGCAGTGTCCAGCAGTTGATGACCATACGAACACCAGCCGATGTTATGAGGCCCGACATACAGGAGGCTGTTGTCCTGTTGCTGGCTAATGAAAAGCCGTTTCTGGAAAAAATTGACGGGATTGTCCGGGAATACACCGCCGAACTGCGGGCGAAAATCAATGTACTCCAGGATATTGAGTTGTCTTTGTACGGCTTTACGATGCTGGTATTTCTGGGCATCGGTTGGCTGATTCTGCGTCCGGCAGCCCGGCGGCTTAAACAAACCTTCGCCCAGCTGGTAGAAGCCCGTAACCAAACATCGGCAGCCAACCGCAAACTGCTCAACGCAAATAAGTCGCTGACAGAGACGCGCCAGAAACTTGCCGAAGCGACCCGGCAGCAATACCAGCAGCAAATTGATGAGCAGCAGATTCGGACGTCGGCCCTGCTAGCCGGCCAGGAAGAGGAACGCAAACGACTCTCGCGCGATCTGCATGATGGACTTGGGCAAATGCTGACGGCCATTAAACTACAGCTGGAGGGGCTGGAAACGATTCTGAACCGCACGCAGCCCGATAGCCCTGCGTATGCTAAAAACCTGCGTACCCTTAAAACGCTGGTGACACAGACTATTCAGGAGACCCGCACAATCTCCAATAATCTGATGCCAAGTGTGTTGAGTGATTTTGGCATTGTACCCGCGTTGAAGATGATAGCCGATACGGACCGGACCGAGTCCGTTGAGATGACTTTTTCTACAAACATGAAGACCAGTCAGAATCGGCTAAACCGGAATACCGAAATCATGCTGTACCGCGTTACGCAGGAGGCAGTTAACAACGCTATTCGACATGCCAATCCGTCGCACATTCATATCGAACTCATCAGGCAAAACAACGTACTTGACCTGAGTGTTACCGACGATGGCTGTGGGTTCCGGCTGGATAAAAAGCGTGGGCCCCTCGATGAATATCATAGTATGAATGCCGAAGCAGACGTGATAACTTCCACCCGAACGAAACAACGGACGCCCTCGCAGGGTATTCATAATATGCGGCAACGGGTAAAACTGCTGAATGGTAAGTTTCGGCTACATTCAGTTCCGGGAGAAGGCACAACCGTACAGATCACCATTTCAGAAAAAGCTACTACGCAATCATGACATCAACCCGGCTTATGCTGGTGGACGATCATTCGATCGTTCGCGACGGAATACGGCTTCTACTCGAACAAGCTGATGGGTTCCAGATTATCGACGAGGCTAACGATGGCGAAGAAGCCCTCGGAAAACTGAAAAGTCTAATGGTGGAGAGTAAAGAAAGTTTGCCCGAGGTAATCCTGATGGACATTTCGCTGCCGGGCATGTCGGGTATTCAGACCACTCAGCTCATCAGCAAGCAATATAAATCTGTGCGGGTGCTGATGCTTTCCATGCATAACAATGAAGACTATATACTGCGCTCCGTAGAAGCCGGAGCGTATGGCTATATCCTCAAAGACTCTTCGTCAGACGAGATGATCAAGGCTATCCGGGCTATTGCTTCCGGCGAGAAATACTACAGCTCGCCCGTAGCGTCGATCATTCTGAGTGGCTATATGCACCAGTTGAAGAAAGGTCCCAAGGCCAGCCGTACTGACCGGACATCCAAACTTTCGAACAAGGAAAAAGAGATATTGAGGTATCTGATTGACGGGATGAGTAGCCGCGAAATTGCTGGCGAACTACAGCTCAGTGTCCGTACCGTTGACAACCACCGTGCCAATATGATGCGCCGATTGCAGGTACGCAATGTTGCCGAATTAGTGAGAATGGCCGTTGAAGAAAAACTCCTGTGAACTTCAGTTTCGCTTCTCCCGTTAGGTTGAAGAACCGGCCCGAAAGCCGGTTTTGATGTTTTGGATCAGTACAGTCAACGAGATAGAGTTCGCTCATTAAACAACTGCAATTATGTCACTTCGCTTAGGAGACATTGCCCCCGATTTCTCAGCCGATACCACCCAGGGACCAATCAATTTTCACGAATGGCTTGGTACATCGTGGGGAATGCTGTTTTCGCACCCCGCCGATTTTACCCCCGTCTGCACCACCGAACTGGGCCGTACTGCCCTGCTCAAAGGTGAGTTTGATAAGCGTAACGTAAAGGTTATTGCCGTGTCGGTCGATGATCTGGACTCGCACAACCGCTGGACGCCCGATATTAAAGACGTAACCGGTACCGAAGTAAACTTCCCGATTATTGCCGACGCCGACCGGAACGTAGCCACACTGTACGATATGATTCACCCCAATGCCAGCGAAAAATCTACGGTGCGCTCGGTGTTCGTGATTGGACCAGACAAGAAAATTAAACTGACGCTGACCTATCCGGCATCGACAGGACGGAATTTCAACGAACTGATCCGCGTGATCGACTCGCTGCAACTCACCGCCGATTACCAGGTTGCTACGCCCGCCGACTGGCAGGACGGCGACGATGTGATTGTGACGCCCGCCGTACCGAACGATCAACTGGAAGCCAAATTCCCGAAGGGCGTAACGTTCGTGAAGCCGTACCTCCGTATTACACCGCAGCCGAATAAGTAAAAGGAAGGAGGGGAGAAAAGGGACGAGAAGGATGAAAGGGGGCTTACGCGCGGTAGCTTCCTTTTCTCCCTCTCGTCCCTTTTCTACCCCTCCTCCCTCTCTAAACAATCATCCTGGCAAACGGTTGGGTTTCTATTAGGCAAACCAATCCGTTCAACGTCATGGCAAAGCATAAAAACGACAATCCCGAACACAAAGAAGGACCAGTGGCCAAGGCCATTGAACAGCAAACCGCCAAGCTTCCTTCAGACTTGTTTCTGTGGGCCGCTTTCGGTTCAATGGGTATCTCCTTATACTTGCAGGCACAGGGCGA
>JBBRUB010000070.1:0-9962 GCA_038248175.1 Cytophagales bacterium
CATGACGGTATAGAGTTGATAATGGATGTAACCAATAAAAATAAAGTTTTGGAGAGCCTCGAAAATAACGAAGTTGATTTTGCTCTTGTCCCGTCGCCAGCCATACTTTACCGCTTTTGTTAAGGATGGTGCGGCACTTGACCATCGCCTGGAATGCGTCCTGACTGCCTGCCGTGTCGATGCCTTTGATTTGGTAGCGACTGGTATAAAATCCCATGCGTTTGTACTTATGGCAGTTGGAAACCAGAATGCCCCCGGCAAAATAATTGTGATTCTCCGCCACAGTCAGGTCATATACGCGGTCACTTTCTGAATCAGTGAATCCAGTTCCTGATTCACTTGCTCGTTCGTGAACTGTAACACCTTCCACCCTAACGCAGCCAATATTTCCGTTTTGCGTTTGTCGAGAAACTTCCACTTCTTCAACTTGTGTGATGCGCCGTCCACCTCGATGGCCAACTGAATTTGAGGAATGGCGATATCGACCTTGTAATGGTTGGGCAGTGAAGGAAATTTGCCCTTCACGGGTGCTGTCAGGATTACCCATTCCATGTTTTCTTCCGGTAGTCCCAACGCCTGGCATAACCGCTTCTGTGGCTTCGTTCGCTGCCCATTTCCTCCCCTCGCTAAGAAGGTGCGTCCGTTGAGCGATTGAGCCATTTTGGCTACGGATTCCGGGTTGTTCATCGGGTTGTTTGCCCGCATCCGCTCGGAATGGGCCGGAACTTTGTACCCGGCTACATGACCCTTTCTCATGTGTTGACACCGCTCCGCTAACGTTCCCTGCTCCCTGTCCAGCGCATTCCGGTAAACCGCTGAGCAGGTTCTGCTGCAAAATCTTTTTTGCCTGGATTTGACCGGAACCTGCTGGCACCATTTGCAAAGGGGCATCGGGTCGGTTCGTTTGTTTGGCGGGGTCCCCTTGCGCTGGTAGCCTTTGGAGCGTGGATGCAGTACAAGCCAGGCGGCCCGTTCGGCCTGCCCCTGCGGGGTGCGTTTGAACGCCGTTGAACAATTCAGGCTGCAAAACCGATTTCTGCTGCGTTTCACCCGGTTGGTGTGGCACCGTGCGCACTGGGGTAAAGTAGGCATGATGGTTTTTATTAAGTTGACCGGCTTTAACGTATCCATCTTCAAGGGTCCAGATTCTATGATCTTCGGTACATACCACCGACCCCTGACTGTGGGTAATAGTGACGAGCCGTTTTTTGAGTGGTTTTTCGAGCCAGTTCACGACAGGCTTCCATTCAAATATACCTTTTTCCTTCCTGAAACTCAATACATTGACCTTCCTTTTCTGGGTGACAATATCCCCTATTTCCAGCCACCCTTCGTTGGTTAAAACGGGGGTTTGATAGGGAAAACACTCGTCGAGGAACAGCGCGTCGATACCAAGCTGCGAAAAGTTAAGCATCTGGTCGGTCTTCCGGCTGGCCTGCTCATACCGGCGGGCTTCAATTTTGGCTTTGAGTTTATTCACCGCTTTGATGCGCTGTTTCCCCGACCGGCGGGCCCCGACGGCCTCGGCTGACTGGTCGTCTTCGTTGTCGTCAATGTCGATGCGGCCCAGTTCGGCGCGAATCAGTTCTTCTTCGACGGCGGCATCATCGGGAATCAATTTTAGAAACGACTGGGGAATTACGATGCCATCGAAGCGGTTGGTAGCGATGCGCTGCAAAAACCGTTTGCGGTTGCTGGCCTGCAAATCTGCCTTGGTAGGCTGGTAGATAATGGCTGCGGGGTACAGGGCGCGCCAGGCGTTGGAAAAATCGGCCACCGTTGAGTTCTGCACGGCCATCATAGCTTTGGAAATTTTACCCAGCCGGATAAGCTCCATTGCTGCCGTTATCATCACCCACGTTTTGCCCGTACCCACCCCGTGGGATAACATTCCGTTATCTTCTTTGGCGCGTTCGACGGCACTGAACTGGTGGTCACGCAGGGTTATATCTGCGCTGGCTCCGGGGTAATGGCTCCGGTTGGGCAGGGGATATTTGCGGGCTACTTCGGCGCAAAACCGGTCATTGAACGCCGTTTCGATGGCCGGACCATATTGTTCACTCGCCCACTCGACAAAGCGTTCCTGCAAGCTTTCCTGCTGCTGGATGGCGTTACTCATGGCTTCAATGTCTTTGACTTCCCGTTTGCTACCCTCCACCCATACCGTTTTTACAATAACGATACTACGCTGGTTGAGGGCGGCTTCGATCAATTCCAAACCTGACCGTTCGCGGGTACCCTGCGCCTGGTTGACGGCTGAATAGCCCGTCAGGTTTTGCACCGTGTAGGCCGCTTTGTTTTCGGAATAGGTCAGCTTTACCCGGATGGCCAACACGGTCTGAATCCAGTCCGTCAGGCAGTCAAGGGGTAGCCAGTTGGCCCCAAGTTGAAAACTGATCAAACTAAGCGGGCGGCTCATAGGTAACACCGCAATCAGGGCGTCGGCGTTCACCTGTAGCTCCGGCTCGTCAATCAGCCGGTTTTGCAGTTGATCTAATTTCTCGCGCACATTTCCCGACAAATACGCGCCCGCTTCGATAAGATGGCCCGGCTGCTGGGGGTCCGCAAATACCAGGGCTTTGCTTAACAAATAGTGGCTGACCTGCCCGGCGGCCTTACCCGTTAGCTGGCTAATGTACGTCAGGTCAATCCGGCCCCGGTTGAAAAGTGACAAATGCAAGCCATCTTCGATACCATCGACGCGGGTAACCAGATTTTCCGCGCCGAATACGCGCTCGTGCAAGATCGTTGATTCGGTGGTGAGGGGTTTACCATCGGGGCCGGGTTTAGTTATTTCCAGGGCCTGAACGCTTAGAAACTGCCCGTCTATGTCCTCAATCCAATTCAGGGCGCGGTTACTGCTCAACCGCCCGTAACAGCCCGTAAAGAAGGTGTATTCCGCGCGCAGTTCATCCCGGATGGGGGTGCAAGCCGCGTCGGGCTGGCTCTGCTCGGCTTTGAGCAAATCGAAAAACAGGTTTTTCAATTTCAGATAAGACCGGTAAATACTCTGCTTGTTCCAAAGCCGTCCGTGTATTTTAATGGTTTCGGCTAACTGCGGGTGCTGCTCATGCGTAGCCCGGTCCGGTCCGGCGTTTCGGGCGTCGGTACCAAACCGGCGGGCTACGTCTGGTAGCTGCTGACTCAATACGTCAACGGCGGTGTTGAGCCGGGGGAATAGTTCGCTGCTGTTTTCCAGAAACAGGGTTTGGCGGTCGCCCCGGTACAAGCCTCCCTTGCCGACTGCGCTGGCAAAATTCATTTCCCCCAGCATCATGTCTGGATGCTCGGTAAAGTATTGATTAACTTCGATACTGGGCATAATGCCAACCTCCTCGGTCTGTTCGTCCTCGCTGGCGGGCGGCTCGTCGGTTCGCAGCGTCGCCGTATTGACAAACGACTGGGCCAAACCGGTGCGGGCCGTGCCTTCGGGGCGTTTCTGGAACAGAAGTACGTCGGTCGTAACCTCGGTACCCGCCGATTTTTCAAAAGTGCACGAAGGGAGCCGGATGGCCCCCAGCAATTCCATCCGGGCCGCGTCAAGCTGTAACCGGAACGCTTTGCTGCTCTGGTCAAGGGTTCCCATCGACGTAATCAGGCATACCAGACCGCCCGGCGCAGCCAGCCGGGACGCCTTGCCGATAAAGTAATTATGAATGGGGTGCTTGCTCCACTCCCGTTCGGCAGCGTCGAATACTTTAAAATCTCCAAAGGGAATATTACCCACAATCAAATCAAAGGATTCGTTTAGCAGGGGGGCGTTTTCCAGCCCTGACGCGTGGGTAATGACGTCCGGGTATAACTGGGAAAGAATGGCGGCAGACAGCGGGTCTTTCTCGACGGCGGTAATTCTCGATGCGGCCCGTAGTTTAGCGG
Source organism: Cytophagales bacterium (assembly GCA_038248175.1). Taxonomy (GTDB): domain Bacteria; phylum Bacteroidota; class Bacteroidia; order Cytophagales; family Spirosomataceae; genus Spirosoma. The sequence goes on from JBBRUB010000070.1 coordinate 3,877, forward strand.
GCATGGCCCCGATGAAATTTCCGCTGCCCGCGCCGGGGTCCAAGATATGGCCTCCGGTGAAGCCTATTTTTTGGAGTAGTTCCCAAATCGGAGTAATTAAGGCGCTCTGGGTGTAGAACGCGCTTAGACTACTGCTGCTGGCGCGTTCGCACTCGTCGGCGTTCATCACCGCGTCGGCCTGCTGTCGCAGCGTCTTGTAGCGGTTATGCCACCGGTGCTGCTCGGCGTTCATGTCGGCAACGGATTCGATGGCGTGGGCGGTTTCGTCCCATAGACCGGCGAGTGCGCCCCAGCCGCTAAACTGGGATAGTTCCTGCCACTCCTCGGGCGTGGCAGCACGTCCGGCGTCCTGGATAGCCCGGCATTGTTGGATGGCGGCTAAATTGGCCCGTATGCGGGTCAGCTCTCCGCTGGGGGTCGTCTCGTTTAGTAACTGAAAAAAAGGCAGGATTTGGCTTAAACCGGTCAGGTCTGGATTGTCCCCCGGCTGGGTACCCTGTTGCCTGGGGGCAATGCTTAAAAATACCTCGAATAAACTAAGCTGCTGGCCGGGTGTGGCGGGGCGGGTGGTCTTGGAAAACATCTTCTTTCGTTTAAGGCTCTTTGTTATCTACCCTATAAAAATACGGATAGTCAGCCCCCCAAACGTCAGAACGAAAGTGTACTAATACCTTGACAAACAGGGTCTTGCCCTGTAATCTAAACCACTAATGCGGAGGTTTCAAAACGGTACGCATTAACTTGATTTGTGGCGAAGCATGATTCTTTTTACTGTTAAATCGGCTGATTTTCCGAGGTAGTGAGGTCTAACACCAATGCCCACTGGTGAGTGGGCATTGGTGTTAGAAAAGGTACGTGGTGGCCACAGTGTGTCGTTAGCAGAGAAACGAAAAGAGAATCTGATCACGGTGTATGCTCGGTGCCGTGTGGTCAGGTGGTTTATGGTTGTCGGCATCTTTGGTGTCAAGCCCCTGCGCTGGCTTAGCGGCTGATTCGATACCGCAATTCCCTGCTTCCAGGGGTCGTTGGGTAAAGCGGGGAGTTTTTTCGAAAAAGGACGGGTTCCATCCTGCAGTTTCACTAAAATTGATTTCCATCTTGGTTTCTGATTTAGTTAAACTTATTCGATTCAGTCTCTGCTGCTGGATTCTCTACCTGATCGTCTTCTTCGTCCACGTAGCGTTCCTCGTCGGTAGTTACGGCAGCCGGTGCCAATAAATCTGCCAGTTCCTGGGTGGCCAACCCCTCCTTTTTTGTTTTGATACCGGGATTTTTGCGAATGAAGAAAAAGTACCAGGCACCGCTACCCAACATCAGCAGCACCAGCATCCAAACCCACCCGGTGGACTGTGCTGGCTGAGGCTCCGGACCGGGGGTTGCCTGGATCGTCGCGAGTTTGGTTTTCAATTGCTGGGATTTTTCCAACAAACCCTGAATCTTTATTGAGTCAAGGGTCGCTTTACGCGGAAAAATCTCGTCCGTCAGGATGTATAGCTTAGCGGCATAGAGCCGGGCGTTCTCCGGCTTTGCCTGGATCTCCAGCAATCCGAAGCGCAGCAGTCTCACCTGGGTGTAGTAATCCTGCTTGGAAACCACTTCACTCAGCGAGGCAATGGGCAACTCGATCAGCCCCCGCATGGTTACTGAATCCTGCTGAGTGAGCTGAATCTGGTTGGAGATGGCCAGCATGGCCGGCGAGCTGATCATGGCCTTTCGGGCTGAATCACTCAGATCGAACGAGTTATTGGCTACGCCAACCGGCATCTTGAGTTTAAGCGTTTTCTGCTCCAGTTCCTGACTGACGGGTTGCAGCTCTTTGGTTTGGCTGAGTGACTGGGTAGGCGTCTGAGCGATGACACCAGTCGTGAACAGCAGTAGGGCGACACTTAGTTTTATGATATACATCTGAAAGAATAATTAGTTTTTTTTGGTCGATCTGTAACAAATGTACTGGTTTCTAATTCACTGTCAAGAGATCGCCCTTTTTTTCGACCGTTTAAAAAAATGAGTTGTAAGTGAAGTGTTTTCCCGTCCCACTACCCGCTTTTAAGGCGGGCGGGGATGCTAGGCTCTTACGCTACGTCGTCCGGGGCGGGGGTCAATTCTTCCCCGCCGTGTTTGTTGAGAATATAATCGGCTGCGGCCTGCGCTTTGCTGGCGGCTCTAACGATTAGGGTCCGGTCATTTTTCAGCAGCCCAACCCAGGAACCGATATAGCTACTGGCCTGGCCCAGTAAACTGGTATGTTCCGACAAATCGACGCCTAACCCGGCTAAAACGAACGTCGTGCCTAACTCGGCGATCAGCTCTTCAAATGCCCGGCCTTCGAGCGTCTTGTCCCCACCCAGCAGCGGGGCCGCTATGAACTCCCGGTTTAACCGTTTGGGGTGTCCGCTCGCGTGAGTGAATTCGTGGAACATCGTTTTGTAAAAATGCTCCGGGGTTTTAAAGTCGGTAATCCTGGGTATGATCACCACGTCGCCGATAACTTCGTAACAGGGCCGGTCCAAACAGTTATGATTGATCGTGACTCCGTCGGCCTGCATACGGTCGATAGCCGTGTTCAGGGCGGGTCGCTGACGGGCTTCGGCCTCGGCTTTCAGCGTCTTTAGACAGGATAATTTAAAGTCGATGCTTTCGATTTGGGCCACGTTCCAGACGTAGTAGTAAGAAAACAGGGGGGCGGTCGTCTTACCGGCTGACAGGAGTTCAATTTTCTTCTCCTCGCTGGGAAATTTCCAGAACGTAACCACGGTCCCTTTTTCGCCTTTGCTGATTTTACCCCCCAAGCCGTTAATCTGGTTGCGGGTCAGGTAATAAGGCCGCTCGAAAATACCCAGCGACATCGTCACCTGATTTATGGACGTGTAAGGCCGCTTGGAAACGTAATTTTGAGGTAACTCAAAACCGGTGATGCCATAGGCTTTTTCCCACGGCAACACGCCTTTTTCAAGGGATGCTAAAATGCGCTGGGTTATGTTCTCGTAGAGAAACGCCATTTTCCCACCGGTCTGGTCGTCGGGGTTGGCCACGCCCTGCGTCTGGGTCGCTTTATGCCGCTGGGGCGCGCTGGACGTTTTATTACCAGTACCTTTTTTGGTTAGTTTCCGGGTTTTGCTGAGCGTCGCCATAGTCGTAAGTAGGTCTAAAACAGGGGGTTTGTTCTCCTGTTTTGATACCTTAAAGATACGGCTGGCGACTAACTGAAAGGGCGATAACAGACAGTACGTCAGGTAGTTAAACTAATCCTTTTCCCCGTTATCTGCTTGTGAAGGAGTGAAGTAATTAGCAAGGGAGCCGCCCGGATGTCAGGCGGCTTTCGGATACACTTGACATCTGGATGATGTACGGACCAAGTGCTACAGCGCCCGGTCCGTACATCATCCAGTTTAGGGAATGGCCACTTACATTGATTGTAGCCAGGCATTGTAAAGTCATTTGGTCTCGCCTTCGCATATCTGTGCGTAGTTGATACAATTGAGGTTGGTCCAGCTACCGGGCACTGTCTGCACCCAGACACCTTCTTTGTTCAGAAAGACGACTCGCTGCTGATCAAAGTACACGGGCGCTCTGTAGGGCATTTCAAGCGGTACCAGCGGCAGGCGAAACCGCATTGCGTGCGCGGCAAAACCTCCCGACGGTCTGCTCATCCAGTTCCAATCACGGTCCCGGTCCCAGCCGGCTTGGCGCAGGCAATCATGGGGGCACTTATCAAACTGGGCATCGGTTGGCGGAAGCGTTTTCCAGCCTGGGAGTAGCAGACCCGCAAATTCAGTTAGATCCAGTTCGGTTTTGATTTGCGCCAGCAAAATCATGTACGGGGTTTTCTGCCAGGCGCCATGCCCGTTTTTCCAGCCCCGAATCTGTTGGGTACCCGTATCTATCAAGTACAGATAGGTGGCATCGACCCGTAAAAGAAACTCAAATACGTGCCCTGGAACATTTTCAATGTGGGACGCTTCTCCAGCCAGCATGGCTAAACAATGCCCCATCAGCTCGCCCAGTTCGTCGGACGAGGAACTACTGCCGTGGGAAAAAAGGTGGTGTGCCCCCTTGTCAACGAGAATAAAATTGGCGGCTGTCATAGCGAAGTGACTTATTGATAGTGATTTGACTAATCTTTACTACACTATAAATATTGCTTATATGGGTGGCCTTTGACCGGCTGCCCCCGGTTGATGGCATCGGTGTCTTCTCGTCTATCCCCGGTCGTCTAAATACCCGTAGGGATAATTTTTGTGATGTGGCCACCGCTTTGCGTCACTTCCACCCAGCAGGATAATTACCTTGCGTAGCGGTGCATCCGGTAGGCTCCTTAAATCCCCGGCGAGTAGGCACAACCACAAAAAAACCGCAAAACCAATGTCGGTTTTGCGGTCTTAACGACTCGGCGCGAGGCTCAGATGCTGAACCAGATCGTTACAGTCGGGCCAGAATCCCCAGCAGCTTGAGCTCGTTGGCCTCCTGAAGGCTAAGTGTTTCTTTATAGTCTTCGTTGATGGGCCGGTCATCACCGCGCAGGGTTTGCCACTGCTCGGCGACACCCGCCCGTAACAGCCAGCTTCCACTCACGCTGATCATCACCTCCCCAAAGCCGGGACCGGCTTTGCGCATAGCCTGACCCATTTCTACGATGTGGGCCTCCCGGCTGCCCGGCTCAAAGCTCTTCTGCCCTTCAAAAGCGATTGGCCCCTCACCGTCCTCAGTATCGTCCCAAGCGTACGGCGTTACCGTGCTGCGGCCCGAAGGCCGGGTGAACGCGTTCAGATCGAGGGTGCTGCCGTCGAGATCGTTGCCGGCGTCTTCGCCCTTCTTTTTACGGGGTTTGGGGTCTTTAGGTGCTTTCTTATTACGGGGTACGGCCGGTTCACCTGATTTTTCACTTACTTTTTCTTTGACCATATTGGCCGTTATGGCCTTACCCGATTCGTGCGACTGTTTAAGCACATCAGCCCAAATCTCGCCCCGCTCGGCGGGGTCGACACCGACTAGCGCAGCTGCGTGCGACTCGATCTGCGGTAGTGGCATACCTGAGCCGTCCGGCTGGAGCTGGGCGTTGGTGTCCAGCCAGTCACCATTAGATTCGGCGGGTTCATCCGTCAGCGCAGAGAGGGGCGAGTTTTCAGCCGGAGTCGATTCCCGATCACCCTCTTCAGGCAAACCGTCGGGTTGGTCATCTTCAGTAAATTCCACGTCTTCCGGCTGGCCGGAGCGATCAAGTTTGACCGGCCTCTTTTTATTAAGAATAGTCGGCTGGATGGCGGTACCATCGGACGTTACCTGGGAGGCTTCCGAAGTACCCAGCACAACCATGGGTTTCCAGGCTGCAATGTCAGCGACCACTTTGGACGAGTTGATGAGCTGGTAGGCTCGTTTGCCATCCAGCCCCCATCGGTCCTGGGTATAGCTTTCCCACGTGCGGTGGGTACCCCGGTAAAGCTTGTTACTACGGATAATCTCCAGGGCATCGCCAATCTCAAAAAACCCTTTGAGCGCGCTTTGAATGCGGGTCTCCTGCTGAGCCATCAGTCGGGAACCCCTTTCGTCGAGGGGGGTTATTTCCTCGACTGAATCATCGGCTCTTTCGCCCTCTTTGCCAGTACTCAAGCCATTTTCGCGGGGTCGCCCGACGGGATCGTGCCCATCTTCCTCCTCGAACTCAGCCGAAATTGGAGATAGGGCGTTGGTAAACTTTTTATTTGCCATACAGGTATGGGTCAATCAAGACCGGGGAATTAGTTGGGATGTGAAAAAATAATGGCTTCAAGTTCATCGACGAAGTTGTTCATGTCGATTACGCCTTTGTTATTTTTGGGCGCGTACTCGAAAATACTTTGTTGCTGGGAGGGGGATTCCATCAGGCCGATCGTCGTACGTATCGTCGTGTTGAACACGGGCAGGTCGCTGTCAATCAGTGCCTGATCCATCTGTTTAGCGAACAGCGTCTGGCTGGCATATGTATTCTTGAGCACCCCGGCCAGTTTCAAATCGGGGTTGGTCTCACGGCCGATTTTGGCCGCTTCCTTCACCAACCTGTCCAGCCCCTGCCAGGCGAAATTCTCGGCGGGTAGGGGCACGACGTAGTA
>JBBRUB010000071.1:0-9943 GCA_038248175.1 Cytophagales bacterium
CGAACTGGCCCGCCAGAAAGCCGATCAGCTCGGTATCGAACGCGCCTGTACGTTTGAGGAACTGCTGCAAATGGACGACATCCAGTCGGTACACATCTGCACGCCCAATTTTCTGCACTACGCCCAGTCGAAGGCGGCTTTGCTGGCTGGCAAGCATGTGGTCTGCGAAAAACCGCTGGCCAAAGACCTGCACGAAGCCGAAGAACTGGTGCAAATCGCCAAAGAAAGCGGGCTGGTCAACGCCGTGCATTTTAACCTGCGCTACTACCCACTGGTGCGGCAGATGAAGGCCATGCGTGAAAATGGCGACCTCGGCGAGGTATATAGCATCATTGGCTCGTATTTGCAGGACTGGCTTTTCTACGAAACCGACTACAACTGGCGTTTAGAACCCGACAAATCCGGCGATAGCCGCGCCATTGCCGACATCGGCTCGCACCTGATGGACGCGCTGGAATACATCACCGGCCTGAAAACCACCGCCGTCATGGCTGATTTTAACACGATTCACAAAACCCGGAAAAAGCCGCTGAAGCCCGTAGAGACGTATTCGGGTAAGATGCTGCAACCCGAAGACTACGCCGACGTACCCATCACGACCGAAGACCATGCCAACGTCCTGCTGCGGTTTGACAACGGCAATCGGGGCGTCATCACCGTATCACAGGTGTCGGCGGGGCGCAAGAATCAGATGAAGCTGGAGATTGCGGGGTCGAAGAAAACATTCGCGTTCGATTCGGAGTCGCCCAACCAGCTCTGGCTCGGCAACCGCGACGGCTACAACCAAACCATGACCGACGATCCGTCTTTGGTTCTCCCCGATGCGCGGGCGGTAATCAGCTTTCCGGGCGGCCACAACGAAGGGTTCCCCGATACGTCGAAGCAGATGTTTAAGGAAGTTTACGCGGCTATCGAAACCGGGAAGCAGCCAGAGAAGCCAACGTACCCGACCTTTGCCGACGGGTATCGGGAGTTGCTCATCTGCGAGAAAATCCTCGAAAGCAACCGGGCGCAGGCGTGGGTGGACGTATAGGGAAATGACTAACTTTGAGAAAAGCAATAACTCATGCAACACCAGAACAGCTACCGTAGTCTCATCACCATAGAACCCGGCAAGCGGGGCGGCAAACCCTGCATCCGGGGTATGCGGATCACCGTGGGGGATGTTTTAGGCTGGTTGGGCGCAGGCATGACCACCGAGGAAATAATCTATGACTTTCCAGAGTTAACCCGCGAAGACATTCAGGCCGCGTTATTATTTGCCGCCGACCGTGATAACAGTACGATGCTACTAGCTGCCTGATGAGATTATTATTCGACCAGAACATATCATTCAGAGTTGTCAAGCATTTAAAAACTGAATTACCCGACGCTATCGGTGTTCGCGAAGTTGGTTTGTTAAACGCCGATGATTTTGAAATCTGGGAGTACGCCCGGCAGCATTCGTATAGTGTTGTTACGTTCGATAGAGACATTCCTAACATTGGAGCACTGCGTGGCTTTCCACCTAAAATCATCTGGTTCCGAACCGGAAATCTAAGTAACAAAGCGATCACACATTTATTTGCCGAACGTAGGGGGCAGTTCGCCGAATTTATTGCCAATGGACAGAAGGGATGTTTGTTGGTTTATCTTGCTCCAGATATTGAAACCGAAAACCCTGAATTATGAAAACTATGAAAGGGCCAGCTATATTTCTGGCGCAATTCCTGGGCGACGAAGCCCCGTTTAACTCCCTCGAATCCATTGCCCGTTACATGGCCGACCTCGGCTATAAAGGCGTGCAGATTCCAACCTGGGACCCGCGCATGATTGACCTCAAAAAGGCATCGGAAAGCGTGACGTACTGCGACGAACTGAAGGGCAAACTCGCCGACATTGGTGTCGAGATCACCGAACTGGCCACGCACCTGCAGGGGCAGTTGGTGGCCATGCACCCCGCCTACGGGGCCATGTTCGATGGGTTTGGCCCGGCAGAGCTGGCGGGTAAACCCAAACAACAGCAGGCATGGGCTACGGATCAGTTGCTGATGACGGCTAAGGCCAGTAAAAACCTCGGCCTGAAAGTTAGTCCTACGTTTTCGGGGGCGTTGCTGTGGCCGTTTGTCTATCCGTGGCCGCAGCGTCCTGCGGGTCTGGTCGAGACAGGTTTTACCGAACTGGCCAACCGCTGGCTACCCATCCTGAACGCCTATGACGAAGCGGGCGTGGACGTGGCTTACGAACTGCACCCCGGCGAAGACCTGCACGACGGCATTACGTTCGAGATGTTTCTGGAGAAGGTAGGCAACCACCCCCGCGCGGGCATCAACTACGATCCCAGCCATTTTGTACTGCAACAGTTAGACTATCTCCAGTTCATCGACTTCTACCACGACCGCATTTACGCCTACCATGTCAAAGATGCCGAGTTCAACCCCACCGGCAAGCAGGGCGTCTATGGCGGCTATCAGGGCTGGACAGACCGCGCCGGACGGTTCCGCTCACTGGGTGACGGGCAGGTTGATTTTTCGGGCATCTTCTCCAAACTGGCGCAGTACGACTACGACCGCTGGGCCGTGTTGGAATGGGAATGCGCTATCAAACACCCTGAACAGGGAGCCGCAGAGGGCGCGCCGTTCATCGAAAGCCACATCATCCGCGTCACCGAACGCGCCTTCGACGACTTCGCCGGAACGGGCAGCGATGAGGGATTTAACAAGAAAGTGCTGGGGTTGTAACGTGGTAGATCATACAAAACAGAAAAGGTGTCAGGTCTTACCTGACACCTTTTCTGTTTTGAGTTTTTCGTTCAGGACACCCGACTTCGTTTCAGCAGTCGCCGGATTATGAAAACCAGTACCAGCGCGATAAGAATAACGGTGATGATGGGCAACAGCATGGCCAGCAATGAAAAACCGACCGAGGCTACGTTCTCGCCGGTGGCCACGACCGGGTTGCCCAGCCCGCCCGTTGTGGCCGTAGAGCCCAGCCGGAGCAGACTTGTGCCGGCCTGAATAATGCCCGCGCTGCCCCCGCCCAGCATCAATCCCAACCCCCACTGCAACAGCGGATTGTCGATGTGTAGAAACGACGCGCTCAACAGCGTTCCGGCCAGGATAGACGCGGGTCCGGCCACCGTATCGAGCAGGTTATCGAGCCAAGGAATGTAGTACGCGCCTACTTCAAAAACGGTGGCTACCGTTAGCCCCAGCAGGGCGGGCCACTCGCCGAGCCAGTCGAACCCCGCTACGGTGCCAATGATGCCGAGTTTGGTAGCTACGCTGGCCATGAGCAACGGAATGAACACGCGGAAGCCACAACAGGCCGCCAGCCCCACGCCAATACAGGCACTCATAATCCAGTCGAAACTCATAGCAGTACAGCGTTAGTCAGGTTAATAACGGCAAACGTACATTGAAACCCAAAACCCGGAATTCCTACTTGCTGCGGTCAATGGTGTACTGCACCAACTGATGCAGCGACTGCCGGTATTCTGAATCGGGAAAGGCGTTGAGCAGAGTCTGTGCTTCGGCTACGTGGCGGTTCATGGCTTCAGTAGCGTAGGCAATACCGCCCGACTGCTTCACAAAGTCAATGACTTCAGCAACCTTTTTGGGGTTGTCGCTTTCGTTTTTTACGAGGTTGATTATGCGCCGTTTCTCAAAAAAGCCCGCTTTATTGAGCGCGTAAATCAGCGGCAGGGTCATCTTTTTCTCCTTGATGTCGATACCCAGCGGCTTGCCTACTTCGGCGGTGCCGTAGTCGAAGAGGTCGTCTTTAATCTGGAACGCAATGCCCACTTTCTCACCAAAGGTGCGGGCCTGTTCAATCACGGCTTTGTTGGCGTTGGCCGAGCGGGCACCTACCGCGCAACAGGCAGCAATGAGCGAAGCCGTTTTTTGCCGGATGATCTCGTAGTAAACCGGCTCGTCGATATCAAGTCGGCGGGCCTTCTGAATCTGGAGTAATTCCCCTTCGCTTAGTTCACGTACCGCCGTCGAAACAATCTGGAGCAGTTCAAAATCGCCGTTATCGACCGAAAGCAGCAGCCCGCGCGAGAGCAGGTAGTCGCCCACCAGAACGGCTACTTTATTTTTCCAGAGGGCATTGATCGAGAAAAAGCCGCGCCTGTAGTTGGACTCGTCCACCACGTCGTCATGCACCAGCGTAGCGGTATGGAGAAGTTCAATGAGCGACGCCCCCCGGTAGGTAGCTTCAGTGATTGAACCGCAGACGCCCGCCATCAGAAATACGAACATGGGCCGGAGCTGCTTGCCTTTCCGTTTCACGATGTAGTTCATGATCTGATCGAGCAGCATGACATCGCTTTTCATCATGTCCCGGAACTTCTGCTCGAACAAATTCATTTCGGCAGCAATCGGGGCCTGAATAGTAGCGACGGTGAGGGGCATTTCGTTGGGAATCGTGGACTGCAAAAGTCGGGATGAAACCACTACCAACAAAATCGGTTAAGCATCCTGTTCGTTTTGATTGCCCACAAAAAAACGGCAATTTCCCGCGTCATTCCCCCTTCACCGTTACACATGATTAGTAATCCAACGCCCCCGGCACCCAATTCGCAACCCGGCACCAGCCAACCCACCGCTCCAACTCATGACCCCAAACACAAAGCCCTGGTGCTGGGCGGTGGTTCGCTCAAAGGCGCGTTTCAGGCGGGTGCCGCCGTGGCCCTGTTCGAGTCGGGCTTCGTACCCAGTCAACTCTATGGCATTTCGGTCGGCAGCCTGAATGCGGCATTTCTGGCTTCCGAAGCCGCCCGCCAGCAAACGGCCACCGGGTCCGTTGACTGGCCCGGTGTGGGCAGATCGTTGATCGAGTTCTGGATTCGGAACATTACCAAACCCAAAGACGTAGCCGTGATCCGGTCGCGGTTCCGCATGGGCGTCAATACAATACTGAGCCGGTTTGATGGCCTTTTAGACAATGCACCCATTCAGAAAATTATTCGGGATAATGTCGATCTTGATGCTATCAAAACCGGCCCGGTTACCATAAAAGTAGGAGCGGTCGATATTATTGGGGGCGACATGCGTTACGCCGATGCCCACGACCCCAATTTTCTGGATTACCTGTTCGCCAGCAGTTCAATTCCCTTTCTGATGCCCGCCGTTCAGATTGCGGGCGACCACCGCCGGGCATTTCTGGACGGTGGCCTGCGCGAGGTAGCTCCGTTGCGCGTAGCCATCGAAGACGGCGCGGGTGAGATTACCTGCATTGCCTGCCACTCCAAAAAGATTTACAACGAACAATTCAACTACCGCAACCTGCTCAATTTGATGGACCGCGTCAAAGACATCACGGTCAATCAGCTGGTGAATAACGACATTGCCTGGGCCGAACGCTACGCTGAGCGCGAACACCTCCACGGGCGCAGCCTGACCCTGACCACTATACGCCCTACCGAACCACTCCACCTCGACCTGATGCAGTTCACCTCCGACGACATTGGCCGACTCATTGTGATGGGTTATCAGGCGGGGGTTGATTTGCTCTATCCGAAACTTGATAACGGGGCGGCTGTTATGCTGTAATGAAACAGGTCATCTTTTTCAGCTATATTCACGTAAACGATAGCAACGAATGAACACGCTGGAACTAAAAACCACCCTGCACCGCCTGATCGATCAGGTTGACGATGACGCTATTCTTCAGGCGCATCTGACGCTGCTGAGCCGCGAAATCACTCAACCCGCCATCGACTTTTGGGACGACCTTTCTCCTGCCAGTCAGTCATCAATTGACCGGGGTCTGGCCGATTTGGCCGCCGGACGCCGGGTACCGTTTGCCGATATTCTGAAAAGACATCAGCCATGACGCCTGCAAATCAGGAATCCGATTCCCGATCTGCAACGCCCTCACTTATTAGCGTTCAGCGAGACCGATACGGCCCAAAAACCTGCTTCACCCGCTGCAACTCGTCGGTATCGTCGAGGACAAAAACACGGTAGGTTTTGCCGCCCCGCTCCACCCGGATTACGACATGGCCGCCCGTACTGCTCAACCTATTGGCCAGCGTACCGAGCGAGTTGCGGGTTTGATCGAGAAGACTGGTTGTAAACACATCGCGTTTACCCGGGTAAAGCTGTTCGTCATAGATGCGGGCCAGCACGTCCGGGGCCGGATGCGACGTTGCCCAGGCCGGAATAATCAGCACACGCGGGCGTAGTTTGGCCAGCAACGTCCCGTTTTCTGAATCGGCATAACCGTGATGATCGAGCAGATGCACATCGACCGGCCCGGCCACAGCCGCCAACGGCGTTTCGACATCATGCCAGGCCGGTTCGCCAAACTGGAGAACGCCGGGCAGGTCACCGCCCGAAAAATAGGTAAATGAACCGTAGCGAATCTGAATGGTAGCACTGCACATATTCTCGTTTGGGTACTGCGCCGGTTTCAGCGAATCAAGTGGTGGGAATAACGACCGGGTCGTCTGTCCCTGTCCCGTCCATAGTTCGCCGTTTACAAGCAGGTTTCTGACTCCAAACTGGTTTTTGTACGCAGTCGGCGTATTCAGCAACGTAATCTGGTCATTATGCCCAGCACGAAACCGCTCAACAACCAGCCCCTTGTGGGTTACCTGCCAGTCGAGAAACCGACGGTAGTTGACCATCATCGAATCGTCGGGCGCAAACGGGCGGGGGTAGCCGTAATCGGGCCAGCCCCGGTCGATGAGTTTGCGAATCGGAATAAATTCGGCCACTTCGGTGATGCCCGTTGCCACGTAGCCGCCCGCTGCCTGGCGCGTCACGTTTAGGGGCGAGCCGATGTGGTCATCGTGGAAATGGGTCAGCAGGGCGTAGTCGATAACCGGATTTTTCTGGAACCGCAGCGTTTTCCGAATGTACCAGGCAATCCATTCTCCGGGCTGACGGGTGCTGTCGGGTTTGCTGGGCAGGGTACGCGGCTTGCCCGTTCGCCAGTCGATTTTGTTGATAGCACCGGCATCGAGCAGCAGCGTGGTACCGTCGGGCAGCACCATAAACGTAGCGTTTCCCTGCCCCGTACTGATCTGGTGAATATCGAGTTGGCTTGGTTGCCAGACAGTCAGCGGTTGCCCAATATGTTGGGCTGTTAACGGAATCGCGGTCATGAAAATCAGCACGAACGGAAGCACGTAATTCATTTTTTTTATGTGGGTTAAATCAAAAATCCCCCGTCACGAACGCCGTGCGGGGGATTTTTGATAAGTCGCTGTTTCGCTTAGTTGAAAATATAGCGCAACCCAATCTGCAACTGCCAAACGTTGTTTACGTTGATGCTTGGCACGAACGAATCGCGCAAGAGGACAGTCTGGTTCGTTCCATTATTGCTGACCACCTGGGTTGCCAAACGGTACGATGGCACACCGGCGGCACTGACACTGGCCAGAGCCAGCGGGTTGAATGTAGTAGCCACAAAGCCAAGTCCCGCGCTGTTATCGATCAGATTGCCCACGTTCAGGATGTCGGCCCGGAACTGAATCGTATTTTTCTTACCGGCCTGACCCACCCGGATATAGAACTCCTGAATGGCTGTGAAGTCGAAACGGGTCAGCCAGGGAAACTGGCCACCGTTCCGTTCGGCAAACTGGCCCCGGCGCGTTTTCAGGTAATCATTTCCGTTGATGTACGCATCGAGTGCTGCCGCTTGCTGCTCTGGAGAATAAACCACAGCCGCCGTACCTGTTCCTACTGTCAAGGGCGAAAACGTCAGCTCAGAAGCTGTACGAGGTACGTAAATCAGGTCGTTGGTTGTCTGTCCGTCGCCGTTGAGGTCCTGGTTGTACGTGTACGAGATTTTACCACCACTGGCCGAAGTCATACCAAGTGTAAACAGGGTTGATCCACCAAACTGGCCACCGTAGTTGAGCCGGTAGTTAACGAGTCCCACAATCCGGTGGCGCAGGTCATTGTCCGAAAAAGACAGGCCGAGGTAGTTCTGGCCAACAGTTGTTGCAATGTTTGCCTGTACGGTGCTACCTACAAAAGCAATGTCACGGGCCTGTCCGTACGTGTACGACACAAAACCACCCAGACCGTTCGTTGCGGGTTTTTCGAGTTTAACAACGGCCACGTACGAATCGCCCAGTTTCGTGTTTTTCAGCACAAATACGTTAGTAAGGGCTGGGTTGTAAAAACGGGCTACGTTTACGGTATTGGCTGCTCCTGAGCCGGTACTGGCCACGCCCGATGCCGGAAAACGGGGGCGAGTGTCGGGGCCGCTTAGCGTGCGGTCAGGTGCCTTCAGGTTAGCATCGATATACCGCAGAGCGTTAATGTTCTTGTTGTAAATAAACTCAAGCGTACCCACCAAACCGAACGGAAGTTTCTGGTCGATAGCAATATCACTTTTCCAGATTTGTGGGTATTTCAAGTTCTCATCCGATGCGTTGATGACGTACGGAGGCAAGGTGTTGATGTTGGGGCCGGTAGCCGGAATAAACCGGCTGGGGTCGGTCGTGAAGGGGTAATTGCGGGTGTTGGTTACGTTGATAACCGCCGTATTTACTCCGTTGTTGCCCAACTGGTTGGAAATCAGAACCTCTGGAATACGCGACACAAACAAGCCGCTTCCTCCCCGAATCTGTGTCCGCTTATTGCCAGACAGATCGTAGTTGAAACCTACGCGGGGCGACAGAAGTAATTTGGCTTTAGGAAACGAACCCGTCGTTACCTTATACGGATTGTTATCTTCGTCGCGGAACGTTAGCCCTGCCACAACCGGGTTGTTGAAATCAGTTGCAGTTGAGTTGTCATAGGAGAAGATATCACCCCGAATACCAACCGTCAGTTTAAAGTTAGGGCTGGCCTGATACTCATCCTGTACGTAGGCACTATACAGACTCCGCTTCAATTGCTGAAGTGGTTCGGCACCACCGGGCAGCAGCGAATAGCGCAGATTGTAGCGGGCCACCGTTACCGGCGACGTAGTTGCCGTAGGGTTACTGATCGAGGCCAAAGCGGCTGTTTTGAAGTCGGCAATCGAGTTATAAACATATACCCCGTTCGATGACGGGAAGAATACGTTGTTCGATACGAAACGCTCGTACACTCCACCGAGGGTGAACGTATGCTTACCGGCGAAGTAGCTAACGTTGTCGGTGATATTGAAAGTCGAGTAGTTCAGCTTGTTGTCTGGCGTAAACGGATCGAAACCAATCGAGGTGTAGGTGCTGCCGCCCTGCAAAATATCGACTGTTGGAAAAAGTCCCGTCTGGTACGTCCGGTCTTCAATCTGCTTATTGTACGTAACTATTAAATCATTTGCAGCCTTACCACCAAGGGTTGACGTCAATTCAGCCGCAATGGAGCGGGTATTATCAGCAATGACGTAGCCCGTATTCTTAGCCGAGATTGCTTCTACCCGGTTATTCCGGTTACCATTACCGGCCGTGTTACTACTGTTACTGTTGCTGATGGGTACGTACGACTCCGAATCGTGGTGTGAGTACCGGACCGATAGTTTGTTCTTGTCGTTGATGTTGTAATCCAGCCGAATCAGGCCTTTCCGGCTCTTCACATCGCTGTTGTAATTGTCCAGCGCACCTATGTCCCGATTAAAGTTGGTCTGAAGAAACTGACTCAGGTCATTGAGATCGGTTTCGGTCACGCGCGATACGTTGCCGGTGGCACCGGGGCGATTCAGCGACCATTGTAGAGCAGGTGTACTGCTGGCAAACTGCTCTCCATTAATAAAAAAGAACAGTTTGTTTTTGATAATGGGACCACCGAGCCGAAAACCGTAGGTAGTTTCGTTGATGTTAGGCTTGGGCAGCAGTTCAATGCCGTTGGCTTTGCTACCAACCGATCCGTTGTTGCGGAACAGCGTGTAGGCCGATCCCGAAAATTCGTTGGTGCCTGACCGCGTTACGGCGTTGATGCCCGCACCCGTGAAACCTGACTGCCGTACGTCAAAAGGCGCAACGTTAATCTGAATCTGGTCAAGAGCGTCCAGAGAAACC
>JBBRUB010000072.1:0-9940 GCA_038248175.1 Cytophagales bacterium
CAAGTACGTTGCCGTTCAGCGTGTAGATGAGTTTGCCTTCGGTAAGGGGCAGACTGCCGGTCAGGAGTTGCAGCAGGGTCGATTTACCGCTGCCGTTTGGCCCTACAAACGTGTAGCTTGTACCGGCAGTGAGCGTCAGGTCAACGCGCCGGAAAATCCATTCCTTCCGATACTTCTTACCAACCTGTTCAACCCAAATTTGTAGCATAACCAATCAATGAGTAGTGATTGCATACTCGATCATTACTCATCATTTATCAGTCGTTAGTATTCCCCGACGCCGACGGGCCTTTCATAATGCCGCGTTCGGAGGAGCGGATAAAGTTTACGATCTCGTCGCGCTCGTCGGAAGGCGGCAGTTCCAGCTCGATCTGCGTCAGGGCGTCGGCGTTGTTGAGACCACGCATGTAGATGAACCGATAAATCTCCTGAATCTGGTTGATCTGACTGTTGTCATACCCGCGCCGACGCAACCCAATCGAGTTGATGCCGGTGTAGGCCAGCGGCTCGCGGGCGGCTTTGGTAAACGGCGGTACGTCTTTGCGCACCAATGATCCGCCCGATACCATTGCATGCGCACCGATCTTAACCCACTGATGTACTGAGCTTGACCCGCCAATAATGGCCCAGTCGCCCATTTCTACGTGGCCCGCCATCTGTACATTATTGATGATCAGGCAGTTGTTTCCAATCCGGCAGTCGTGCGCTACGTGGGCGTAAGCCATGACCATGCAATCATGGCCAATCTCGGTTTTCCAGTGTTCTTCGGTACCCCGGCTAATGGTGGCGTACTCGCGAATGGTGGTATTGTCGCCGATAAATGTTTTGGTGTACTCGTTGTTGAACTTCAAATCCTGCGGGATAGCTGAAATAACGGCCCCCGGATAGATTTTGCAGTTGCGCCCGATGCGGGCACCTTCGTTAATGACTGCGTGGGAGCCAATCCAGGTTCCTTCGGCAATTTCAACGTCTTTGTGAATAATGGCAAACGGCTCGATCACCACGTTCTGTGCGATTTTTGCCTCAGGATGTATGTAAGCTAACGGTTGTATCATGTTTCAATAAGTGAAGAGTGAAGAACGAAGAGCGAAGCTGTCATATAGACCATTTTTTGTTCTTCACTCTTCACTCCGCATCGGCGGTCCGATTCATTTCTTTTTAACAAGGCTGGCAATCATTTCGGCTTCGCAAACGAGCTGGTCGTTGACGTAACCCCGGCCTGACATTTTTACGATGCCCCGCTTCATAGGCGTCGTAAACTCACACCGGAATATCAGTGTATCGCCGGGTAGTACATTGCGCCGGAACCGGCAGTTTTCGATGCCCACCAGAAACGGCCAGTAGTTTTCGGGGTCCGGTACGGTACTCAGCACCAGAATGCCACCCGTCTGTGCCATTGACTCCAGCTGCATCACGCCGGGCATAACCGGATTTCCGGGAAAATGACCCGGAAAAAAAGGCTCGTTCATCGTCACGTTCTTAATGCCGACCACGCTCTTTTCGTCAAGCGCAATGATCTTGTCAACCATCTGAAACGGGTAGCGGTGAGGCAGCAACTGCGAAATCCGGTTGATGTCCAGCACCGGCGGCAGCGAGAGATCGTATTTGGGTACCTGATTGGCCACGCTCTTGACCATCAGTTTCTTGATCTTCTTCGCAAAGGCAATGTTAGCGGCATGGCCGGGGCGGGCGGCCAGAATCTGCGCTTTAATGGGGCGACCAATCAGGGCCAGATCACCCACCATGTCGAGCAGCTTATGGCGGGCCATCTCGTTGGGGTAGTGCAGTTCGGTATTGTTCAGGATACCCTCACGCTTATTTACGCCCACCTTGGACTTATGCAGCAAATCGGCTAAGTAATCCAGCTCGCCATCATTTACCTCGCGGTCAACAATAACGATAGCATTGGTCAGATCGCCCCCTTTAATCAGATTTTGCTTGTATAGTGTCTCCAGATCGTGCAGAAACACGAACGTCCGGCAGTTGGCAATCTGTTCAGGAAAGAGACTGATATCGTTCAGATAGGCGTGCTGACTGCTGATTACCCGCGAGTTATAATCGACCATCACCGTCAGGCGGTAATCGCTCAGGGGCAGGGCGGCCAGTTCAATACCTTTTTCGTCGTTTTTGTAATGTACGTACTCGCTGATTTCGAAATAATTACGGGTAGCGTTCTGCTCTTCGACACCCGCTGAGCGCAGAGCCTCGATAAACTGAATCGACGAACCGTCCATGATGGGTGGTTCGGGGCCGTCTAACTGAATCAGCGCGTTGTCGATCTGCAAACCAACCAGAGCCGCCAGCGTATGTTCAACGGTGTTGATGCGGGCACCGCTCTGTTCGATGGTTGTTCCCCGCGATAGGTCAACGACGTTGTCAACGTCGGCATCGACAATGGGCTGACCGGGCAGGTCGATGCGCTGGAATTTATAGCCGTGATTGGTTGGTGCGGGCAGAAACGTCATGGTAGCCGCAATGCCTGTATGCAAGCCCACGCCCGATACCGAAACGGCTTTCTGAATGGTCTGTTGTTTGGTATTCATTCTGTTTCGGTTTACAGCACTTGATAATCAGCACGGTATTTGGCAAACCGTAAGCTGACAATCAAGAGTCGAACCTCTATTTTTTGTTTTTCTTTTCTAACTCAATGACGCGTTGTTCCAGTTCGGGCAGCCGCCGATAAATAGCCTGCGACCGCAGACTATCGCGCATGTCGAAGGCCAGCGTACCATTCATGGAGCGGCCTTCTTCCAGGATACTTTTGTTGATGCCCGACTGCGCCCCCACTTTGGTACCGTTGGCAATGGTTAGATGGCCTGCAAAGCCAACCTGACCGCCAATGACGCAATACGCTCCAATTTTGGTTGATCCTGATACGCCTGTCTGAGCAGCAATAACGGTATGCCTGCCAATTTCGACGTTGTGGCCAATCTGTATCAGGTTATCCAGCTTGACACCCGTTCGGATGATGGTCGATCCCAGCGTAGCGCAGTCGATGGTAGTGCCGGCCCCTACGTTCACAAAGTCTTCGAGAATGACGTTACCCAGTTGCGGAATCGTTTTGTACGAGCCATCGGTCTGGGGAGCAAAACCGAATCCCTCGCTGCCAATAACGGCATTGGGGTGAATAACGCAGAACTGACCGATCACGCAGTTGTCCAGCACCCGGACCCCCGGATGAACAATCGTATTGTTGCCGATGCTAACGTTGTTTCCAATATACGCGTGGGGGTAAATCTTAACATTCTGCCCGATGTGACAGTTTCGGCCAATATAGGAAAAGGCTCCCCGGTACAGTTGCTCCCCGGTTTGGCAGCCCTCGCCAATGTACGAAGGCTGCTCAATGCCGGTGCGGGCAAAACTGATCTGTTTGTGATATTCCTCCAACAGCCGGGTAAAGGCAGAATATGAATTTTCGACAAAAATAAGGGACGATGCTACCGGGCGTTTAGGCTGAAAAGACCGGTCAACAATCACTGCCGACGCCTGTGTTGTGTACAGGTGCGGTTCGTATTTTGGATTAGACAAAAACGTGATAGCGCCGGGCTGGCCCTCATCTATCTTAGCTAACTTACTGATTGACAGCGTGTCATTTCCAGAAACTTCGCCATCGAGCAGCGTAGCAATTTGCCTGACTGTAAACTCCATAAGCAGATAACGGCCACATTAGAAATGCCCGGTTTTGGTGGACATTTGGGCCGCTAAGATAGGCAACAAATTGCATTTTTCCGCACCAGCCCCTTTACTTAGCCGACGTGACAGGGGCCAGATTCTGCGCCCAGCAAACGTAATATCTGCGCACAATACTGGTTAGTACCCGGATGTTGGGCAGGTCTGATGCATCGGCAATGTCAAGCACGTTGCCAGACCTGAGTTTTATATTGATACGGTCGCCAGAAGGCATGTAGGCAGCGTTGGTAGCCTGCCCTTCAATCAGGAAGTATGACAGACTGTTGGCGGGCAATCCTGCTCCGAGCAGTTGAGCCTCAAGTTCGGTCAGCAACGCGCCCGCGAAGGGTTCGGTCGAGAGTACGATTTTGAACAAATTCCGGTCCAGCAGCATCCGGCACAGACTGGCCAGCACAAAGTCGGGGTGTTCGGCCCATTGCTTTATACAGTACCAGACGTCGTAATCGTCTAACTGCGTGAAGGCGTCGAGGTACAGCCGGTTGGTCTGAAACTCGTGGAGTGGCACGCTCTCGCCCAGAAACAGCCGGAACCGGGCCGGTGCTTCTATGGGTGTCTGCTGCTGCATCAGGAACCGTGCCCGGCGCAGAATCTGCACCAGCATCGACTCGCAGCAGATCGACGTTTTGTGCAGATAGACCTGCCAGTACATGAGCCTTCGGGCGTTCAGGAAATCCTCTACGCTCAAAATTCCTTTGGCCTCCACCACTAACGTATCGTCAACCAGATCGAGCATTTTAATAATCCGCTCGGCTCCAATGCTTCCCTCCACCACGCCGGTGTAGTAACTGTCGCGGTTGAGGTAATCCATCCGGTCCACATCCAGCTGACTGGACATGAGTTGATGGAAAAACGGGCGCGGGTAGCTGCCGTCAAACATGGCAATGGCCCTGGTGAGCCGACCCTCAAACTGCCGGTTCAGCTCCTGCATGAGCAGCAGCGAAATTTGTTCGTGCGGTACGCTATCGAGCAGACAGCATTCTAGCGCGTGCGAAAACGGCCCGTGACCAATGTCGTGCAGCAAAATCCCGATTTGAGCGGCTTCGCATTCAGCCTCACTGATGGTATGGCCTTTTCCCTGGAGCGTTTGCATGGCCTGTCTCATCAGGTGCATGGCTCCAAGTGCGTGGTGAAAGCGCGTATGCAGCGCACCCGGATACACGTACTCCGACAGGCCCAACTGCTTGATGCGCCGAAGCCGCTGAAAATACGGATGCTCCACCAAATCGAACAGCAGATCGGTGGAGATGGTGATAAAGCCGTAAACGGGATCGTTGAGAATTTTCTTTTTATTGGGCGCAGCCATAGCACAAAGGTAGCGGAGAGGCATTGGCAATCTTGGGTATTAACCAACCGAAAAGTCGTTGAGGTAGAGTAATTCTCTCAAATTTTCGTAATTTTGCATCGCTGAATCCGAGCAATCTATCACTTAAGGGCTTGTAACTCAGTTGGTTAGAGTGCCTGACTCATAATCAGTAAGTCCCAGGTTCGAGCCCTGGCTGGCCCACGTTTACCAACAAAAAGTCTTGTAATACCCTGTATTGCAGGACTTTTTTTATGCACTTAGTTGCCGTACTTCCGGCGTTTTTTACCCAATTCTCTTCTCAATGAACCTACAGTTCCGGTCTGTTCTTTATGAGTTTCGTTGGTTGTTGCTAATCGCGCTGCTTGTTCAGTTCGTTACGTGTCTGACCCAGATAGGCTACCTGCATCCTGATCAGCATTTTCAATTAATCGAGTTTTCGTCCTGGCAACTCGGCGAACCGTCCGGGGCTACGCGCGTCTGGGAACTGACCAGTCATATCCGGCCAACGGTGCAGGTGTATTTTTTCTCGGGATTTGTAGAGATGTGCCGCTTTGTCGGAATTACCGACCCGTACATACAGCTAACCATTCTGCGGGTACTGATGGGACTGGCGGGTTTTGCGCTGTTCAACGCAATGGCTGTTTACTCGTTTCGGGATAACCGGCGGGTGCTGTATCTGGTGCTGCTGCTGCTTAACTTCTCGTGGCTGCTGCCCTACACCCGCGCCATGTTCAGTTCAGAAATGGCGTCGTCGCTGGCGTTTTTTGGGGCGGTGCTGCTGTATGAGCGACGGGGCAACTCGTTTTTTTACGTGCTGCTAACAGGGCTACTGTTCAGTATGGCGTTTTATTTCCGGTTTCAGATGGCTTTCGGACTGGCTGGGTTTGGGCTTTGGCTATTGGTCGTCGAAAAGAAATACCGCAACCTGGCTCCTTTGCTCATTGGCTTTAGCGTTGGTCTGGCCGTCAACATGCTGCTCGATTATCAGTTCTACCACGGGCTTGTTTTCACGCCCTACGATTACTTCCGGGTGAACATTACGGAAGGCAAAGCCGCCGAATTTGGTACGTCCGGCCCGCTGTATTACGTGGTCATGCTGTTTCTGGTGGTGGGTGCGCCAACCCTCAGCTTTTTTCTGATCTATTACGTAGTCAAACAAACCCGTTCTGCATATCGACAACCGCTATTTTTTGCCGTGCTTTTCTTCATCATCGGCCATTCGTTCGTGGGCCATAAAGAAGAACGGTTCCTGTTTCCAATTCTGAACGTGCTGCCTATACTGGCGGGCTGGGGTTTACCAGCGTTTATCGGGTATTACAAGCAGGCTGGCAAAACTATTCGGCAATTTATAACCGGTAATGTCTGCGTCAGTCTGGCACTGAATGCACTGGCGTTGGTGATATTTACACTGGTACCGATCTCGCAAACTGTTGAATTCTCGCGGAGACTAACCAACCGTTTTGTTTCCTCCAACACTACCATTTACTACCTCGCCCGAACGCCGTTTGAAACGCAGGGCGGCCTGCCCCTAACATTCTATCGCCGACATTACCCAAACTTTAAACTCGTTGGTATTCAACAGGCCGACTCGGTACAGTACCTGAAAAATTCCTGGCTTGTAACTACCTACAACGACGCCAAAGACAGTCATGTGGCGTTAGACAGCCTGGGCTACACACCACAACTCTATTCATCTGCGCTGATCTGGAACGTCAATCGGTTCCTGGAATCGAAGCAGATAAACACCATCAACGACATCTGGGTGCTGTACCGAAAAGAGTGAGCAATTCCGGTCTGTTTACGCAACGGATTCGCACAATTTTTCCACACAGACTGTTACCCCATTAGCCACCTGCGTAAAGGGCTGGCCGACGGCTATGCAACCTGAACTTCATCTTCCCGACATCGAAACGACAATAACGGAACGAACCGCGCAACCCGGTGCCGCCGACCGGTGGGAAACGGCCCGCTCACTGGGCTACCCGGCAGCTTTGTGGCGATTACCCAATCAGCAGGAAAAACACCTGATCATTTCGTTCGATACCGTCCTGCCCCGCGTCTCGGTCGATTTGGAAGAACTGCCCGCCGGGTTTGCGTTCAGTCCCTTCAGTAATCTTGATTTCGGTCCCGACAGCCCCGCCCGGACCCTCTTTCTCCGTGCCGACCTACACGCCATGTTCAGCAATCAGGCTGATGCAACAACACCAGACATAGACCAACCCGATTCTGACAAAGCCCGGCAGTTCAGCAACGCCCTCATTGCCCGCCAGCAGCCCGAACCGAACCGCCAGGCGGTGGGCGTATCCACATTCGTGAATGACCCGGACGCCGAAGCCGTTTACGTAGAAAACGTAGCCGAAGCAGTAGCGGCCATGCAGCGGGGTGAGTTCAGAAAGGTGGTCTTATCCCGCACCAAACAGGTTAAATTCTCTGATACGCCCGATGCCGTCGCGCTGTTCGATAAACTATGCGAAACGTATCCCACGGCTTTTGTTTCGGCGGTGTCGTTGCCCGAACGGGGGCAAATCTGGATGAGTGCCACGCCAGAACGGCTGATCAGTCAGGACGCCAACGGCATTTTCCGCACGGTATCGCTGGCCGGAACGCAGTCGGCACTCGATGCATCGGGCGCACCGATACGTCCGTCAGAAGCAATGTGGTCGCAAAAGGAAATTGAAGAGCAGGCGCTTGTCAGCCGGTATATTATCGACTGTTTCAAGAAAATCCGGCTGCGCGAATACCTCGAAGAAGGGCCAAAAACAATCATAGCAGGGAATCTGATGCACCTCGGCACGCAGTTTACGGTCGATACGCCGGCGGTGCGTTACCCGCAACTTGGTACAGTAATGCTGCGATTGCTGCACCCCACCTCCGCTGTTTGCGGAATGCCCCGCGACCTGGCTTTTCAGTTCATTCAGGAACACGAAGCGCACGACCGCGAGTTTTACGCCGGTTTTCTGGGGCCGGTCAACATGGGCAGTGCAGACGATGGAGTCGCAACCAATCTATTCGTCCATATCCGTTGCATGAAAATAGAAGGGAACACGGCCACCCTCTACGCAGGTGCGGGCCTGACCGAAGACTCCGTTCCCGAACGCGAGTGGTACGAGACAGAGATGAAATGCCAGACGCTGCTTTCAGTTATCAGCAGATAGTGACCAGTTACCCATGTTAGTCAGCGAACGAACTCATTGGTCTTGGGTGATTTTGCGAAATTGATAAAACAGCTTTTCAAGCAGACGGCTGTCGTTGGTCATCACGTCGGCGGTGGCGGTCATACCGGTTTTAAAGGCCAGCGTTTTGCCGTAGGTTGTTTGCAGACCGGTGGGCAGCGTTACCCGCGCCACAAATACACTGTCTTTGAGGGGAATGTCGGCAATGGTGGTGATACGACCGCGTACTGCCCCAAACTCCTGATACGGATAGCCCGCAAATTTTATCAGCACAGTCTGCCCCACCAGCACTTTGCCCGCGTTCTGCTGCGGCACCTGCAACTCGCCGAAATAGTCGGTGCCGGGCGGGGCTACGTACAGCAATTCCTGGCTCACAGCAACGGCCTGATTCTCCTGCAACGCCCCAACAAAGAACACCTTACCACCCACCGGGGCCGTCAAAACGTATTTGGTTTCCAGGCATCGGCGGCACTTTGCAGGGTGTTGAGAGCCTGTAAGAATTTGTCACGTTCTTCGGCCACCTGCTGGTCGAGTTCCAGCATTTCTTTCTCTTTGGCGCGTTGGGCAGTCTGGTTATTGATGAGGAACGAAGCCGTTTGCTGATACGGCAGTTTGCGGGCGATGTTCTTGCTTTCCTCGCGCTTGAGATCGAGCGGGGCAATCAGTTTCTGACCGGCTAAGTTTTGCTGAATGTCGAAATCCTCCTGCGCCAGCGTTACGTCCCGCGCCTGAATCTGCTGTTGTTGGCGGAGGTTGTCGGCCAGTGCCCGCAGGTCCGTCACTTCCTGCCGCAGCATAGCTTTCTTTTTGCTATAAAAGCCGTTGGCCAGGTACGCCCGCAGTTGAATACGGGCCTGTTCAAACGTCTGGTACGCATTCTGCAACTCACCTAACTGATGGTAGTTAGCCAAAGTCAAGCGGTTCAGACCCTCCAGATTTCCCTGCCGGGCCACGTTCCAGGCCCGCGCCAACTCGTGCGACAGCCGCAACACCTGCGCGTGCTGGGCGGTGCTTTCGAGGTAGGCCAGCAAATCGCCGGACTTGACGGTCTGCCCATCATGCACCAGCAATCGGACCAGCCGCCCGTCGGTGCGGGTGAGCAGGGCGCGGGGGGCATTGGCCGAGGTCAGTTTAAATGACGCCCGCACCACGTCGGGGTAGTGAATAACCCACGCGCCCACAAACACACCGATGAGAGCCAGCAGCACAATGGAGATGCCCCAGCGCAACAGCCAGCGCGGTGGGCGGGCCAGAATTTCCTGCACCTCCTCGGCGCGTAGTTCAGTGAAGGGTTGCATATTTTTTTGTCTTTTTTCGCCACCGGAACGCCGGACCACAGAGATGCACCAAGACGCACAGAGATACACAAAGATTTTTCAAGAGTAAAAGAGAATTTTCTCAGTGAACCTCTGTGCATCTTGGTGCATCTCTGCGGTCCGGCGTTCCGGTGGCGAAAATCACACCCCCAATTCCAACTGGTTTTTCACCAGCCGCCAATAGTCGCCACGTTGGGCAACTAATTCGGCGTGGGTGCCAGTTTCGGTCAGGATGCCTCTGTCAAGAACCACGATCTGGTCGGCGTGACAGACGGTGCTGAGCCGGTGCGCGACGACGACAACGGTCCTTCCAGAAAAGAACTTGGTCAGGTTGCGCATGATCACGGCTTCGTTGGTGGCGTCCAGAGCGTTAGTGGCTTCGTCGAAGAAGATGTACTGCGGGTTTTTATACACGGCGCGGGCAATCAGAATCCGCTGCCGCTGCCCCTATTTTGGTG
>JBBRUB010000073.1:0-9932 GCA_038248175.1 Cytophagales bacterium
AAACGATTCCTATCCTGCTGGAGCGGAAAAATATACCCGGTCAGGGTATGATCTGGCGGTTTTCGGTGCAGACCGTTCAGCAGATTCCAGAACAGTCGGCCCTGATGGAGCAGTCGGTTGTGAACCGGTTTTTGCCGAAATATCTCATCGAAAAAAAGTGGGGTGGGGTGCCGGTGGGGCACTGGCTGGCCATGCTGGTGCTGCTGGTGGCGGCTTATGCACTGGCCCGGCTGCTCGTTACGCTCGCAGTCTGGCTGTTGGGTGCATTCTGGCACAAAGCCCGGGAAGAACGCATATCGCAGCTTATTCGGGCGTTTGTGCCACCCGTGCGGCTTTTTCTGACGGTGGTGCTGTTTACAGTCGCCAGCGGGGCCATCGGTGTGTCTATTGTGGTGCGGCAGAGTTTTGGGGAGATCATTGTTTTAATTGGGCTAATAGCGTTTTTGCAGCTCATGTGGCGGCTGGTCGATGTGTTTTCGAAGTACGCTCAGGTTCGGCTGCTGGAAAACGGGCAGGCGGGGCGGCTCTCGGCGGTGCTGTTTCTGCGCCGGGGTGTTAAACTGGTACTCATTGCATTTGGCAGCATTTCTATTCTCAACGTATTTGGCTGGGACGTGACCACCGGGCTGGCCGCGCTGGGTATCGGTGGTCTTGCACTGGCGCTGGGCGCGCAGAAAACCATCGAGAATTTTGTGGGCAGTATCACCATCATTGCCGATCAGCCCCTGCGCGTCGGCGATTTTTGCAAGGTAGATGGCGTAGCGGGTACCGTAGAGCAGATCGGTATTCGCTCCACACGGCTGCGTACGCCCAACCGCACCGTTGTAGTGATTCCTAACGGGCAACTGGCCGCGCTCAAAATCGAGAATTTCGCCTTCCGCGACCGGATGCTCTTTAATCCAACGCTTGGCCTGCGCTACGAAACCACGCCCGACCAGATTCGGTATTTACTGGATCAGCTCCGGTTGCTGCTGCGAAATCACCCGCAGATAAACCCCGATCCGGCGCGGGTGCGGTTTACCGGGCTGGGGGATAACTCACTGAACGTGGAGGTCTTTGCCTACGTCGATACGACTGATTTCAATGAATTTCTGGCCGTGCAGGAAGACCTGGTCCTGCGCATGCTCGACATCCTCGACGGGAGCGGTACGGGCGTTGCCTTCCCGTCGTAAACGGTCTATGTCGGGGCCGATTCGACACAATCGGAAGAGAAAATGAAGCGGGCCGAAGAAAAAGGGCGCGAATTACGGGCGAAAGATGAACAGGACCGCACCGCACCGCCCCAAAAGAGGTAGTGGGCAGGGGAGTGCCAGTTTGAGTTTTGACAGCATCTCTAAACAGACGGCCTGCTGTGAAGTTGTATGGGAACACTAACTAACTGCGCAATCAGTTTATAAACGGTATGAAATCGATCCTGTCTGTTGCCATTGCTTTTTGTCTGACGCTGGTTTTAGTTTCCTGCGGCACGTCAAAAATGATGTTCGAGAACTCATCCGTTGTGCCAGCCGCCACCGGCGAGGTAAAGGTGAAAAAAGACAAAAACGAAAATTATGCTATCGACGTAAGCGTGAAAAATCTGGCTCCGCCCCAGAAATTAAGCCCCTCCAAAGACCTGTACATGGTCTGGATGGAAGATGGTAAGGATCCCGTGAAGAAACTGGGGCGTATCGACCCGTCCAGTTCGCTCAAAGGTAGCCTGACCGCTCTGGCCACGGTTAAGCCAACCAAGCTGTTTATCACCGCCGAAGACAACGCCGAGGTGACCTACCCCACCGGCGAGGTGGTGCTGACGACCAAAAAATAAAGAGTAAGCACCCGTTTGTAGCAGAACGTGCCGATTTTGGACATTAGTACTTTCTGTTGCAAACGGAACCTATAAACCCTATTCGAATGGAACACAACCCACTGGTCATGTTCTACAACCCCGTGCCAATCCTGCCCATGTGGTGGGCATTGGTTATCCTGATTCCATCGAATTGGCAGGTTCTTCTTTCTGGTGTTCGGCAGAATCATCTTCGCGGTGGACATCAGTGGACTATCTCATTTTCTGAGCGATAAAACCCCGCTGCCCTACGGCGGATCTGTAGCCATTGTGCTGCTGTTGCTGCTGGGCATCATCGGGGGGCATTTATTTGCTGGCCCCCACAGTCAGTGAACAGGCCAGTCAGTTAGCTGACTCGCTGCCTGCGTTCATTAACCGTTTACAACAGTCGCTGATGCAAACGGCGTGGGGCAAGAAAATACTTGAAGGCATTCCCCAGAATCCGGGTAAATATCTGTCGGTGGGCGGGCCGGAAAAGGGTGTTCTGTCGCAGGTTACGGGCATTTTTTCGAGTACGCTGGGTGGGCTGGTCAACGTGCTTATTGTGCTGATTACCGGCATTTATCTGGCATTGAACCCCGGCAATTATCGTAAGGGCTTTGCCCGGTTGTTCAATCCCGGCTACCGTGGCCGGCTGCTGGCAGTGATGGATCAGTGTTATGACACGCTCAAAAACTGGTTCATCAGCCGCAGTATTACCATGACTGTAGTGGGCGTCATCACCGGCGTCGGCCTGTCGATACTGGGTATTTGGGGGTGCTGTTTGCGTCGCCCCTGGTGGCGGTGTTGCTCGTGATTGTAAAGGAGCTGTATATCAAAGATCGGCTCAAAAAAAAAGGTCAGGTCAAAACAGAACCGGCCCCACAATGAGTTTATACCTCAAACCAAAACCAACGCTATGAAACTGACTCACTCTTTGCTATCCATTACCGTTGCCGCCCTGGTAACCGGCTGCGGTAATCCGCTGACCGACGATGCCAACGATGCCGCCGGAACGGGCGATACATATTTAGCCCGCGAAGTAGTAGGTGTTCACCTACTCACCACCGATTACCACTATAACAAGATTTGTAACTTCATGGAAGAGGGGTTCGTGCGGAGTGCGTTTAACCTCGGCACCGAAGAAGTTGAGGTTGTTGAAGAGGGGGACGGCTGCCACTACCAGTGGAAAAACGGGTCTCTCAATGTGATGTTTGGCGGTAAGAAACCGTTTTCGTCTATCTATCATGCTGAGTATGCGTTCGACAAAGAATTTCAGCCGCAGGTCTTAACGGAGTTTGACACTACTACCAATAAGCCAGCCCTGTCTGGTCCGGCACCGCAGGGAACGGCTTCATCGGCCCCGGCCATTGGAACAACTACCCCAGCACCCATAGGGCCAGCCGTTATTGACTCGATTAATGGCACCTACGATGTGAATGTAAAATTGACTCTACCGGCTACCGCTACTGCCAAAGGTTTGCCCGTTGCCGGGGTGGGCGACAAAGCCCTCTGGGATGCTGGTACCAGTACGCTGCACACGCTTTTTCTGAATCATATTGTCAAAACGACGGTGAAAACGAGTCAATCTGAAGCCGTCAGAAAAGCGCAGGCTATACGACTGACACAGGTCATTGTTGATAAAATCAGCAAGGCTGCTCAATAAAACAGCAAGCCGGAAGACACGGTCAGTCTATAAATTTTAAGGAGATTTTAAGGAGGTACAGTCCCGATTCGATAACTATTCGTAGCGTAGGAGGTTAACTTAATGAACTAACACTCAACGATTATGAAAAAGATACTCTCAATTTTCGCAGCAATACTTCTGCTATCGTCCTGCTCGCGCCAGGCTAATATGGTCACTGTTGACGCCGACGAGAAGCTGAACACCGACTTTAAACAATACAAATCGTTTACCTGGGCCTCGCAGGTTGATAGTAAACTGGACCCGGGTTTTTACTTTTTGAATGATCTTGAGCTGAAAGACCGCATCCGCAACTCGGTTTCGTACGAACTTGAAGCCCGTGGCTATGAGATGAACCGGCAGTCGCCCGATTTACTTGTTAATTTCCGCGTATTCGACAAGCCGGCAACTATCCGGAGTTTCACAGACTATGGCACGACCTACTTCGGTACGGACGAAATACGTGAATCTGGAGACGTGAAGATGCTCGAGGTAAAAGCTGGTTCGATTGTCCTGAATCTGGTCGATAAAAAATCGGGTCAGGTAGTTTGGCGTGGCCTGGTATCAGGGCTGACAAACAGCAATGGCTTCGATATGAGTGAGAACAGAGTCAAAGAAGCGGTTAAGCTGATGTTTGACCGGTATGATTACCGCGCCGACAAAATCACGACTAACTAATCACGTACTTCGACGGACGAAAAATGCCACCTGTCAATTGCTGACAGGTGGCATTTTTCGTGTGGTTGGTGTTCAATAGTTGGGGTTGGGGTACTGCGATCGTCGGGTTAGCTTCTCATAAGCCGCAACGCACAGCCAGGCTGCCAACACGCCAATGCCCGCTCCGGCGAGTATGTCGAGGGGGTAATGCGCACCCACGTAAATGCGGCTGTATGAGACGAAGGCGGCCCACAAAAATACCCAGCGTACTGCCGGGTACTGCCGTCCCAGCAAGAGCCAAAGCCCCGTAGCCAGCGCAAACGTGTTGGCCGCGTGCGAAGAGGCAAAGCCGTACAAACCGCCACACTCCATCACCGGGTGGATCAGGGTTTGTAGCCCCGGCGTGTGGCAGGGCCGCAGCCGGTGGGTGAGTGGCTTGAGCAGGGCCGACGCCGTTTGGTCGCTGAGGGCCACGGCTACGGCCAGCGTCAGCACCATGCCGATGGCCTGTTTGCGGTACCGAAACGCCAGCCAGCTAATTAGCAGCGCGTAAAACGGAATCCAGACGTCACGCCCCGTAATGACTACCATAAACCCGTCGAGCCAGGGCGCGTACAGGCCGTTGAGCCATAAAAACAGGTCGGTATCGAGTTGATTAAGGGTCTCGCGCATTATGGAGGAGCCGGGAAGGGACAAACCAGGGCAGATTTTGTCGATTGGTTTGTCTTATCTCATTATCTCGACCTTACTCCACGCCAGTCCGGTAAAAAAGCCATCCGTCCCAATGAAGCACTCCCATTTTTCATGATTGATGAAATCAACAGCTCTGTCCCTGATTTGCTCATCAAGTGTAATCTTGGTTACGCCATATCCAGCAAGTTGTTGCGTGGAGCCATAAGATAGTTTGAAGCCGCGTTTTGCTGTTTCGATTATAAAGCCCCCTACGTATTGATCAGATAAATCGAAAGGAATAAATCTTTTCTCTCCCTTTTCGAGGGTCTGTACACGCTCAATCCAGTACTCTATGAGTTTAATGGCTTTAAATCTAACCCAGCTCTCGTTGTCCAAGCCAGAATTCTCAAATTCAGCGTCACTTATCCCCAGAAAGTCGCCAACAAAATAACTATCGGCTATCCCGAAATAGCTTGGCATCACATCAATCTTCAGAAACAAATCTTGATGGCCGTGACTGTACTTATCGATCAACAATCTAAACATCATACGCGACAGGGTTTTACAACACCAGAAACTGACTGAGGTAGTTACGGGCAGTCAGGATGGCGGTTTTGACGTCTGCCGGGTTACCCTCATAGGCTTTATCCTCTACCTCAATACATACTGGTCCCCGGTAGCGCACGTCGGTGAGGGCCGCGAAGAAATTGCGCCAGCGAACGTCGCCGAGACCGGGCAGCTTGGGCGAGTGGTATTCCAGCGGATTGGCCATGATACCCACCCGGTCGAGTTTGTCGCGATAGACCTTCACGTCTTTGAGGTGAATATGGTGCAGCCGGTCGCGGTAGTCGTAAATGGGTTTTACCTCGTCCATCATCTGCCAGATCAGGTGGCTGGGGTCGTAGTTCAGGCCCAGAATGGGCGAGGGGATGATCTCGAACATGCGGTCCCAGACGGCGGGGGTGGTGGCCAGGTTGTTGCCGCCCGGCCATTCATCATCCGTAAACCACATGGGGCAGTTTTCGATGCCGATCTTCACATTACATTCTTCGGCTACGGACACAATGCCGGGCCAGTGTTCGGCAAACAGCTTCAGGTTGTCGGCCATGTTCAGCGTCGGGTTGCGGCCAATGAACGTCGTTACGGCAGGGACCGGAACGCCGGACCGACCCAGCCTGGCAGCCGCC
The DNA here is from genome assembly GCA_038248175.1 of Cytophagales bacterium. GTDB lineage: Bacteria > Bacteroidota > Bacteroidia > Cytophagales > Spirosomataceae > Spirosoma. The sequence goes on from JBBRUB010000073.1 coordinate 6,002, forward strand.
CGGATGATTTTCTTCAGGTGTTCGCGGCAGAACTCCGCTTTCTCCGGGTCCGGGTCGAGCGGATTGGGATAATAGCCGAGGGCTGAGATGCTGACGCCGTACTGCCGGGTCAGGCCGTGAATCTGCGGTACGTCAAGATTATCCACGTCGATGTGCGTGACACCCGCATACCGGCGGACATCGGCGTTGCCGGTAGGCCAGCACATGACCTCTACGCAGGTAAATTTGTGTTCCGACGCAAACTTGAGAACACTGTTGAGATCATAGTCGGCCAGAATAGCCGATACAAAACCGAGGTTGAGCATGGTTTTTTTAGTTAGTTGAACCCCAGCACCTGGCGCACCCGGTCTATGGTTTGACGAGCCACGGCGCGGGCTTTTTCTTCGCCCGCCCGGAGTTCGGCTTCCAGTGCGTCGGGGTTTTTGGTCATAAAATAAGTAAAACGCTCGCGTTCGGTGGCGTATTTCTCAACGAGCAGCTCATACAGTTCTTTCTTGGCCGACCCGTAGCCGTAGCCACCCGCTTCGTAGCGGCTGCGCAGGTCCTGCACCTGCGCGTCGGTCGCCACCAGCGAATACAACTGAAACGTACTATCGGTATCCGGGTTTTTCGGTTCTTCGAGCGGGGTCGAGTCCGATTTTATCTTTTTGACAACCTTGTACAGCTCATTTTCTGGCAGAAAGATGTCGATATAGTTGTTATACGACTTGCTCATTTTCTGCCCGTCCAGCCCTGGAATGGTCATAACCCGCTCGTCGATACGCGCTTCGGGAATGACCAGAATTTCACCGTACTGCCGGTTGAAGGCCGATGCTACGTCGCGGGTGATTTCGAGATTTTGCCGCTGATCTTTCCCAACCGGAACGATATTCGCGTCGTACAAAACAATATCTGCCGCCTGCAAAATGGGATAGACAAACAGCCCACTGTTCACACTGCTCACGGCCATTTTTTCGGTTTTTTCCTTAAAGGCCGTCGCGTTTTGCAGCATCGGCATTGGCGTAAAGCACTCCAGATACCAGGCCAGCTCGGTATGCTCGGCCACCCGCGACTGCCGCCAGAAGGTGTTGCGCTCTGTGTCCAGCCCGAACGCCAGCCACGCTGCGGCCACCGCCCGTGTAAACTCCCGGCGGGTCTCGCCGTCGCGCAGTGAGGTTAGCGAGTGCAGGTCGGCAATAAAAAAAAACGAGTCATTGCCGGGCTGAACCGACAAGTCGATGGCGGGCTTGATAGCCCCCAGAATGTTGCCCAGATGCGGACGCCCGCTGGACTGAATACCGGTTAAAATTCTCACGTATCTAATTTTTAATGATAGAATGAGTGAATGATAGAATTGTATTAAGTGGTCTTATTCACTCACTCATTCTATCATTCACTCATTCAAAATTATTTTCCCTGCGCTTCAACCACCGCAATGGCGACCATGTTTACGATTTCGCGCTCCGACGAGCCAAGTTGCAGGACATATACGGGTTTGCGGATGCCGAGCAGAATCGGGCCGATGGTGTCGAACCCGGCGGCTTCGCCCATAAGGTTGTAGGCGATATTGGCGGCAGACAGGTTCGGGAAAATAAGCGTGTTGGCTCCCTCACCCACGAGTTTGCTAAACGGATGATTCTGCTCCAGCAGTTCGGTGTTGAAGGCTAAGTGCGCCTGAATTTCGCCGTCCACGATCATGTCGGGGTGTTTGCGTTGCAAAATCTCGACTGCCCGGTTCATCTTCTCCGCATCGTCGCCTTTGGCACTGCCGAAGTTGGCGTACGTAACCAGGGCAATGCGGGGCTTTATATTAAAGCGTTCAACAGTCTTGGCGGTCATCTCGGTAATCTCCACAATCTCGTCGGTGGTGGGGTTGAAATTGACCGTGGTGTCGGAGAAGAAAAGCGGGCCGCGTTTGGTCAGCAGAATGTACATACCCGCCACCCGTTGTACGCCCGGCTCTTTACCGATAATTTGCAGTGCGGGCCGGATCGTTTCGGGATATGAACTGGTCAGGCCTGAAATCAGGGCATCGGCTTCACCCGTTTCCACCATCATCGCCCCGAAATAGTTTCGGTAATACATCAACTTCCGCGCTTCGGTAGCGTTCACGCCCTTGCGCTTCCGCTTGTCGAAGTACAGCCCGGCAAATTTGGTAATCAGGGGGTCCTGCTCTTTAGCGCGGGGGTCGATGATCGGAATCTGACCCAGGTCAAGGTTGTTGTCGCGGATGATGCGCTGAATTTTAGTTGTTTCGCCGAGCAGAATGGGGTGGGCAATGCCTTCGTCGCGCACCTGTTGGGCGGCTTTCAGCACTTTCAAGTTCTCGGCATCGGCAAAGACCACGCGCTTGGGGCTACTCTTCGCCTTATTCAGGATCACCCGCGAAATCTGATTGTCGTGGCCCAGCCGCCGACCTAACTGCATCTCGTACGTATCCCAGTCCTGAATGGGAAGCCGCGCCACGCCCGACTCCATGGCGGCCCGCGCCACCGCCGGGGCTATCGTAGCCAGCAAACGCGGGTCAACGGGTTTGGGCAGGATATACGTCCGGCCAAACATAATATTGTCCTGCCCGTAGGCCAGATTGACAATGTCTGGAACGGGCTTTTTGGCGAGGTCGGCCAGGGCGTAGGTAGCCGCCAGCTTCATGGCTTCGTTGATTTCCGTAGCCCGGACATCCAGCGCCCCCCGAAAAATGTACGGGAAGCCCAGCACGTTGTTCACCTGATTGGGGTAGTCAGACCGGCCCGTAGCCATGATGAGGTCGGGCCGGGCGGCCATTGCGTCGTCGTAGCTGATTTCGGGCGTGGGGTTGGCCATCGCAAAAACAACGGCATCAGCCGCCATCGACCGGATCATGTCCGCGTCCACGATGTTGCCCCGGGAGAGACCCACAAACACGTCGGCATCCACAAACGCTTCGGCAATGGACGCAATGGCGCGGCTGGTGGCAAAGGGGCGGGTGATGTCGCTTAGATCAGCGCGGTCGGTGGTCAAACAGCCGTTCACGTCGAACATAACGATGTTCTCATATTTTGCGCCGAGGGCCACGTACTGCCGGGCGCACGAAATGGCGGCTGCCCCGGCACCCAGAAATACCAACCGCACCGTTTCCATTTTCTTGCCAACCAGCTCCAGCGCGTTGAGCAGGGCGGCCCCGCTCACGATGGCCGTGCCGTGCTGATCGTCGTGCATGACCGGAATATTGAGTTCGGCCCGCAGCCGGGTTTCGATCTCGAAGCATTCGGGAGCTTTGATGTCTTCGAGGTTGACCCCGCCGAACGTCGGCTCCATGATCTTCACGGTTCTGACAAACTCATCGGCGTTGTGGGTATCGAGTTCAATATCAAACACATCGATGTCGGCGTAAATTTTGAACAGCAGCCCTTTGCCTTCCATGACGGGTTTGCTGGCCACGGCGCCAATATCGCCCAGGCCCAGCACGGCGGTGCCGTTGCTGATAACGGCCACGAGGTTACCCTTGGCAGTGTATTTGTAGGCATCGTCGGGGTTGGCTTCAATGGCCAGACATGGTTCGGCCACGCCCGGCGAATACGCCAGCGAGAGGTCGCGCTGAGTGCTGTATTCTTTGGTTGGTACCACTTCGAGCTTACCCGGACGCCCTTTGGCGTGGTAGTCGAGGGCGTCTTCGCGCCGGATTTTCTGTTGCATAGTGGTCAGTTTGCAGATGTGTTTCGTTGTACGGGTCAGGACCGCGAAGGTACGGAAACAGGCCATGCAACCGAAATCCAGCAACCGAAAGACGCAACACTTTCCAGATGCTTACTTACCCAGCCACTCTTTGAAGTCGGTCATGCGGTCGCCACTTACGAAGACCTGAACGGCATTTCGTTCCTGGCGGGGGCGCGGCAGCAGGTCGAGTTTGAGCTTGCCCGCCGAAAACTGGTGAATAGTTTGTATAGCGGGCAGCGACACCATAAACTGGCGG
>JBBRUB010000074.1:0-9925 GCA_038248175.1 Cytophagales bacterium
AATAACGTGATTCGTTACGTAAAACGGATTAGTTACGGCATTCCTAACTTTGAGCATTTGAGATTGAGAGTACTGGCTCAGGCCATCTAACCACAAGAATTGTCAGAGTACCATTTATTTGCTATAATCTCCTCCCGGATAAATCCTGTTTCCGCTCACCTCTGAGCATCAGCCCATTGACTCGTAAACTTATCAGGACTAACGTTACGTAAGCTCCCATGTAGTCGTTCCGTGTTGTAAAAATACACATACGAAGCCATCAATGCCGACAACTCCGGCACACTTTGCCACTCATATCGTTTCACTAATTCCCGCTCCACAATCGAGTGGAACGACCCAATGTAATCGTCTTCTTCCGGCGTAGCCACATAGCAGAACTCTTAATGGATGCCCTCGGCAGTAAAAAAGCCCGAACTGTTTTGGCCGCGAATTGAGACCCATTATCACTCCGAACTGCACAGGCGGCCCTGCCGGATTAGACCTTGTTGCTCAACTGGAATGCCTTTCAACAGGTCTTGCCAAAGAGCTTTTACATGATGCTGCCGAATGCTGCACTGAAGTGAATGGGCTTTGAGTTGCCGGGTCATTAGGGGAGGAGGACACTGCAACGAGGTGGACAAAATTCTGCCCGATTACCGGGAGCGCAAAACCTGGTTACGGTTCAATGGAACGGGTAGGGATTTGTGAATCAACAGGCTGAAGACCAACTGACCGCAAAGGGAATCATAAAGTCGAAACGTTTCCCGAGCCATCCCCCTGTGGGAAATAGAAAACCCCAACCGCTTGCTTGTCAAGTTGTTGGGGTTTAGAGTTGTAGCGGGGAGCAGGATCGAACTGCCGACCTTAGGGTTATGAATCCTACGCTCTAACCATCTGAGCTACCCCGCCGTATTTGTGCCACAAAAGTAGGCAAAAATCAACCGTTCGCAAAATATGCCCGGTTGACATTGGCAAAAAAAATCGTTTACCTTTGCCCATACCCACCTAATCACTTCGGACTATGGAAAAAACAAAATTTGTAGCTGAATACGAGCTTCGGGCATCGCCCAAAATGCTCTTTCCGTATCTGAGTACTGCGTCGGGTCTTTCGCAGTGGTTTGCGGCCAAAGTCAATACTATGCCCGAACAACGGCTCGATTTTCAATGGGATAACGAAAGTCACGTTGCCAAGCAAGTATCTATGCGGCAGAATAAGGGCGTCCGGTTCGAGTTCGTGGACACCCTCGAGAATGGCTCCGAAAATAACTATGTCGATTTCCGTATTGATCAGTCTGAACTAACTCAGGCCACGTTTTTGCGCATCACCGACTTCTCCACCAATCCCGACGAAGATGACCTTCAGGACTTGTGGGATGGACTTATCGACAAACTCAAGGAAATTGTTGGGGGTTAAATTTTGTTAATGAATGGGGTACAATGGAAAATGTATGATAGACCAGCTGTTATAAAGGAACCGCGTTCGGCATTGCACAGATTCCATTGGCCATTAGCATGAAGAAAATAGATAAACTGGTACTTGGTTCATTCGTAGGGCCATTTGTGCTGACACTTGTTGTTGTTATCTTTATCTTTCTGATGCGACTTCTGATGTTCTACATCGAAGAATTCGTATCCAAAGATCTCGATCTGGCCACCTTTGCCCGTCTCCTCTTCTATTTCGCGCTGCTTACCGTACCAACGGCCCTGCCGCTGGCCTCGTTGCTGTCGTCGCTGATGACGTTTGGAAACCTCGGCGAGTTTTTTGAACTCACCGCGCTTAAAAGTGCCGGTATCTCGCTCACCCGCGCCATGCGCCCGCTGCTGGTGGTGGCTGTTCTGATGATTGGTTTCTCGTTCTGGTATAATAATGTAGTGTCGCCCTGGGCTAATTTGAAAGGCTACAGTCTATTGTACGACATCAAAACCGCAAAGGCGTCGCTGAATCTGAAAGAAGGTATTTTTTACAATGACCTGCCCGGCTACAGCATCAAGGTCGATGAGAAAATAAAGACTGGTAATAAGCAGGGTACCAACGGCGATTTGCTGAAGGGACTGGTCATTTACAAATACGCATCGGGCGGTATGGAAAGTGGCAACCGGGAGGTTATTCTGGCCGATTCCGGGCGGATGTATACCAGCCCTGACCGGTCTTACCTGGTTTTTGAACTTCATAACGGCAACGACTATCAGGAATATGCGGATAATAGCAACGTCACGTACACCGCTGGTGGTACCCGGCAGGGCGGTCAGTTCATGCGGAACGGCTTCAAAGACTACCGGCTCGTAATCAGCCTGGAATCGTTCGGCATCAAACGCACCGACGAGAACCAGTTTCAGTACCATGAATACATGAAAAATCTGGACGAACTGGCTACCCTGACCGATTCGCTGCGCAAAGACTTTAAAGCCACCAGCCTGAACGTGGCCAGTACATCGCGGCAGTATTATTCGTATCAGTTCAAGGACAATCTGGCACTCAGAGAGAAAAAAATTGCCGACGGCAAGTGGGTCGATAGTCTGTTGACGAAGAAGAAAATTGCGCGGCCCGAACTGGTACAGGCTGCTCTTAGTCAGGCGCAGAATATCCTGAACTATGCCAGCTCGAACGTGACCTATCTGGAAGAGAAGGAAAAGGGCGTGTGGCGGTATCAGCTCGAAAGTCACCACAAATTCACACAGTCTGTTTCTATTTTCATCATGTTTCTGATTGGCGCGTCGATGGGAGCCATCATCAAGAAAGGCGGATTTGGACTACCGGTACTGATTGCTATCGTGTTCTTTATTTTCCTGTACGTACTAACCATCATAGGCGATAAGTTTGCCAAAGATGGCGTTGTTCCGGTTTGGCTGGGGGCATGGCTGGCCAATATTGTGTTGCTACCATTCGGTTTGTTTCTGTTGCAGCGCGCCCGGCACGATTCGCGGCTGTTCGACAAAGACGTCTACATCATTGCATGGGAGAAATTCAAGAGAAGATTCTTAAGCCGTCAGTCGCCAGTAATGAGTAGTTGATGCATTGAACATGTGGAAAACACCAGGCTCACATTGGCGAGGAGATGTACGCGTTGTAAAGGCACCGGGTCATTCAGGGCTGGTTTACGTTTGTTGCGCTGGATGAACAACGGAACCCGATTTCCGTTGTACCATGAAGTGCGTTGCATGTAGTTGTTTGAAAAAGGCCGATACGAAAGTCAGATATCCGCGTCAATTATGGACGGGTACGTTCGGCAGAAACTCAACCACGGGGCAAGCCTGATTCCCTCCAATGTGCAGCATTCGGTACAAACTTTAATTGATACCGTAGAAAAGACCTAAATTCGTTACTACAATACATCCTTTATCATGAAGTCCCAACCCGTTCGCAACTTATCCAATCAGGAAAAACCCGGCCCGATTGTTCGAATACCCCTGCTATGCTGGGACATAGCTCACCCCCAATTAGGCAAATATCAGGAACTAGCCAGTGACCTGAGTTCTTTCGCGCGGCTGGCAGCAGACCTGAACTGGCAGTGGATGCCGGAACTTCGGCATCCACTGAACGATGGGCAGACCGTTGTCGTAACGGATCGATCGAGTCGGGTAGTTTGGGTAAGCCGTGGCTTCAGCCGCCTGACGGGGTATCAGGCTGGTGAGATGCTGGGGAAAACACCGGCTCTGTTGCAGGGGCCGCTTACCAACACAGCTACCCGCGCGTTTGTTCGTCAGCGGCTGGCCCGTTGTGAGTCTGTTACGGCCACAATTCAAAATTACCGAAAAGATCGAACCCCGTACTGGTGCCGAATAACTATTGATCCGCTGTTTAATAAATTGGCTGAATGCACGCATTTCATGGCTGTTGAAGAGGAACTTCCGAAACACGCCCGCTGAATAGCTATTTGTCAGGCACGACCAACAACTTTTTTCCTTATCTTTGCACCCAAATTCAAATTTTCACTAAATTTTTGCTGTCTGAAGATGTATCTAACGACCGAAAAAAAGCAGGAGATTTTCTCCACGTCAGGCCGCACCCGGAGTGCCGCCGACACCGGCTCGGCCGAATCCCAGATCGCGCTGTTTACCTACCGGATCAGTCACCTGACCGCCCACCTCAAGGTTCACAAGCACGATTACAGTACTCAGTTGGGCTTGTTGAAACTGGTTGGTAAGCGTCGGCGGTTGCTAACGTACCTCACTAACAAAGACATTACCCGGTACCGGGCTATTATCGCCGAACTCGGTCTGCGTAAATAAACAGACTACCGTCATCAAAAAAGGGAATCTGCCTGACAGTAGATTCCCTCATTTTTGCCATTTATCCCTTAAAGGTTTACTTGCTGATGCGAGGTTGCTGCGGTGAGAAAATAAGTTGCTGTTACGCTGTTCGAGAGAGTCTTAAAATCTGATGTATGTTTGAAATCACCACGCAATCCGTTGCGCTGCCCGATGGGCGGGAAATTACCATTGAAACCGGGCATCTTGCCCGCCAGGCCGATGGAGCCGTTGTTGTTCGCTTAGGCGACGCCATGCTGCTGGCCACCGTTGTCTCCAGCAAAGACGCCAAAGAAGGCGTTGATTTTTTACCCCTTTCCGTCGACTATCAGGAGAAGTTTGCGTCGGCAGGTCGGATTCCCGGCAGCTTCCAGCGTCGCGAAGGCCGCCTGGGCGATCACGAGATCCTGATCAGCCGCCTGGTTGACCGTGCGCTGCGTCCCATCTTCCCCGACGATTACCACGCCGACACGCAGGTAATGATTACGCTCATCTCATCGGATCCCGACGTACAGCCTGATGCGCTGGCTGCTCTGGCCGCTTCGTCGGCACTGGCCGTGTCGAACATCCCGTTCAACGGACCAATTTCGGAAGTGCGCGTCGCCAAGATCGACGGACAGTACCACATTAACCCCAAAACTTCCGATATCGAACGGGCTACGATGGATTTGATCGTGGCCGCTACCGAGAAAGATATCTGCATGGTAGAGGGCGAAATGAGCGAGTGCCAGGAGTCGGAAATGCTCGAAGCCATGAAAATAGCCCACGAAGCTATCAAGATTCAGTGCCGGGCGCAGAAAGAACTGGAAGCTAAAGTCGGTAAAACTGAAAAGCGTAAGTATAGCCACGAAACGCATGATGAAGACCTCCGGGCCGCCGTTCGGACCGGTACGTACGATAAAATTTATGAAGTAGCCGCCCGGCAGAATCCTAGCAAAAAAGAACGTTCGGAAGCGTTTAAGGCAGTGCGTGATGAATACATTACCACCCTGCCCGAAGGGGCTGACATTTCGCTGGTAAAAACCTACTTTCACGATCTGCAATCGGAAGCGTCGCGTCGGCTGGTGCTGGACGAACGCGCCCGTCTCGACGGTCGAAAACTCGATCAGATTCGGCCTATCATGGCGGAAGCTGGCTACCTGCCTGGTCCGCACGGGTCAGCTTTGTTTACGCGGGGCGAAACGCAGTCGCTCACGACTGTTACGCTTGGTACCAAAACCGACGAGCAGATTGTAGATCAGGCCATGTATGAGGGGTATAATAAATTCCTGTTGCACTACAACTTTCCCGGTTTCTCAACCGGAGAGGTAAAGCCCAACCGGGGCGTAGGTCGGCGCGAAGTGGGACACGGTAATCTGGCGCACCGTTCGCTGAAAAAGGTATTACCCTCCGGCGAAGATAACCCGTACACCATTCGCATCGTATCAGATATTCTGGAGTCGAACGGATCCTCGTCGATGGCGACGGTTTGCGCCGGTACGATGGCCCTGATGGACGCCGGTATCAAAATCAAAGCCCCCGTAGCCGGTATCGCGATGGGCCTGATTTCAGAGGGTGATAAGTACGCCGTGTTGTCCGACATCCTTGGCGATGAAGATCACCTCGGCGACATGGACTTCAAGGTAACGGGTACTGAGAAAGGTATTGTTGCCTGCCAGATGGACCTGAAAGTAGAAGGACTGTCGTACGACGTACTGGCGCAGGCATTGGAGCAGGCCCGCGCGGGTCGGCTGCACATCCTCGGCGAGATGGCCAAGGGTATTGCCGAAGTTCGTTCGGACCTGAAACCTCATGCTCCCCGCGCTGTGGTTATCAAGATCGACACTAACCAGATTGGCGCGATAATCGGGCCAGGTGGTAAGGTGGTGCAGGATATCCAGAAAGATTCGGGCGCCGTGGTTAATATTGACGAACACGACAACGCCGGCTGGGTCAGCATCTTTGCTACCAGCAAAGAAAGTATGGACCGGGCCGTGTCGCGCGTGAAGGGTATTGTGGCCGTGCCGGAAGTAGGTGAGACCTACGTGGGTAAAGTCAAGACCATTCAGCCGTTCGGTGCCTTTGTGGAATTCATGCCGGGCAAAGACGGTCTGCTGCACATTTCCGAGATCAAGTGGGAGCGTTTGGAGACCATGGACGGTGTGTTACAGGTGGGTGAAGAGATTACAGTGAAGCTGGTTGAGGTGGACAAAAAGACCGGTAAGTACCGGCTGTCGCGTAAAGCCCTGTTGCCCAAGCCAGAGAACAAAAACGCTTAGGGTGGTGTTACTTTTTTATGTATTGAACGGTCCAAAGAGGACGTTATAGAGGAGAGAGACACCACCGGGTAAAAAGATAATGAGACAGTTAAAAATATCAAAACAGATTACCAACCGCGAGAGCCAGTCGTTAGACAAGTACTTGCAGGAAATTGGTAAGGTAGATCTGCTAACGCCCGACGAAGAGGTAACGCTGGCGCAGAAGATTCGTGAGGGAGATCAGCTCTCGCTCGAGCGGCTTACCAAAGCCAATCTGCGTTTTGTGGTGTCGGTTGCCAAGCAGTACCAGAATCAGGGTCTTTCGCTGGGTGATCTGATCAACGAAGGTAACTTAGGATTAATCAAAGCCGCTCAGCGGTTCGACGAAACGCGTGGCTTCAAGTTTATCTCTTACGCCGTTTGGTGGATTCGCCAATCCATTTTGCAGGCCCTGGCCGAGCAATCCCGGATTGTGCGGCTGCCGCTGAATCGGGTGGGTTCGCTGAACAAAATCTCCAAGACGTTCTCGGACCTGGAGCAGAAGTTCGAGCGTGAACCGTCGCCTGAAGAACTGGCCGCCGTGCTGGAAATTTCGGCTGCTGAGGTAGTCGATACACTCAAGATCTCGGGTCGGCACGTGTCGATGGACGCGCCGTTTGTGCAGGGCGAAGAAAACAGTCTGCTCGACGTGCTCGAAAACGACGGCGAAGACAAGCCCGATTCAGGCCTGATAAACGACTCACTTCGTAAGGAAGTACAACGCGCTCTTTCGACGCTGACGCAGCGCGAAGCTGATGTGATTACGCTCTACTTCGGGCTGAACGGCGAACATGCTATGACGCTGGAAGAGATCGGTGAGAAGTTTAACCTGACCCGCGAACGGGTTCGGCAGATCAAAGAGAAAGCCATCCGTCGGTTACGTCATACATCGCGCTCAAAAGCGTTGAAGACGTATCTGGGATAGGTTTTACCTTATTTTCCCTTAGACGTTATTAATTAACGTTTGATTTGTCATGCTGACGAAGGAAGCATCTCTATGACAGCATGTTAGCGAAGATGCTTCCTTCGTCAGCATGACAAAATAGGACTGTCCGGGTACTTAACGAAGAAATCCCCTGCTCAACAGCAGGGGATTTCTTCGTTATGGGGATTCATACCAATCCCGAAGTTGAGAAAGACAATCTACTTCTTCCCTTTCTTCTTGCCTTTCACGGCGGGCATAGCAGGCATCATGGCAGTGTAGTCGGTGATGCTTTTCTCGATACCATCTTTGAAGAATGGGAAAGCTGCATCGTTCGACGACTGCCCCAAAGCCAGTGCCTGTTTTGCTACGGGTAGAGCCTCGCTTACTTTACCCATTTTGGCCAGAATCTGCGACTTTACGTACAGGTTGCGGAACGTTTCCTTGCCCGCCACTGATTTGTTGATCCACTCCATAGCCTGATCCAGGTTGCGGCCCTTGCTGAGGTTGTAGCTGGCTGCGGCCTGTAAAACGGCTGCATCATCGGGCTTGTCGGCGGCTGCCTTATCCACGTTTGCATTGGCGTACTGACTGGTGTTCACCATCAGGTCGGCTTTGGCGTTTACCTTGCCAAGCATGATGTTGAGCGAGGCTGTACTATCGGTCAGGTCGCCGAAATTGATCGTAAACGTCTCCACGGACTGGGCCAGCATCTCTGGTTTCAGACTTACCCGTAAAGCGTCGTCAGTCTCTTTGTAGCTCTGCTCCGTAACCGTCAGATTTTTGCTGAAAATCAGCGTCCAGTTGTCCATTGCGGGCATCGAAAGCACGGCATAGGTTCCGGCAGGCAGATTCTTACCGTTCACCATCACATCGGTCGAGGTCGTGAATGCTGTTGCCTGGTTGGCGCCGGTACGCCAGACTTTACCGGTCGGTACAAATGCATCGGTGAACGGCGTACGGCCTTTCAGACTGGGCCGGGCGTATTTGACGGTGAAGTCGGTGGTGCCAACGGTCTGCATAATAGTGGCAGCGGGGCTGGGGGCGGGGAGTTTGATTTGGGCAGTGGCTAATTGAGCTGCTAAGCTCAGCGTTACGCCACTCAGAATAAGTTTACGCATGGTTTTTGTTTGATTGACACTATGGCTTTCTCTTGAAAACCGGGTAAAATTGCCCCTTTACCGCAACAATCCCAAACAATCCGATCATGCACCGCCAGCCACTCCTCAACCTCCTCCGCCAGCATCAGCCCGCCGACGCCCACGAGCGGGCCATGACCGATGCCACCATTACCTTCGTCGGGCAAAATCCAGACTGCTTTGAGCGGTCATTGCCTGCCGGACACATCACAGCCTCGGCTCTGATCGTGTCTCCTGACTGGCAACGGGTTGTACTCATTCACCACCGGAAACTAAACCGCTGGTTTCAGCCCGGTGGTCATGCTGACGGTAATCCCGACGTGGCTGCGGTAGCCATGCAGGAAGCGCAGGAAGAGACCGGACTTGCCAGTCTCCGATTCGTGTATAAACCCGGTCAGCTACCCGCTGTTTTCGACGTGGACGTCCATACCATTCCCGCCCGCGCCGATGTGCCGGAGCATCTGCATTACGACATCCGGTTTCTGCTCGAAGCGGACCCGGCTGAACCCTTTCGGCAAAACCACGAGACAAATGGCATCCGCTGGTTCTCGCCCGAGACGGCCACGCAATCCGCCGATTCAGAGTCTGTAGCGCGGATGATTCGGAAACTTTCAAACATAAATAATACTGTCTGATTAACAGACTGAAGCTAACTCAATCGTGCTATGAGCAGACCTGCTGGTAAACGTGCCATAATCACGGGCGAATTGGGTGGTATTGGTCCGAAAATGGCCATTCTACCGAAGCGGTACGCGCAGGAAAGCGACGTTGTCAATCTGGTATTATTCTTAGTTAGTGACGAAGCATCGTACCTGACAGGCGGGCAGTTTACCGTTGATGGCGGGCAGGCAGCTATGTAGGCTAATTCCTTAACTGACAACTCTCTGAATGGCCACAGTCGCTTACAAACGGCTGGTGAGGGGGTTGCTGAAGGTTGGCCTTTCTGCATCGTCCTGTTTCTTGTATATCCACCTGATACTGAGGGATGTATTTTGTTTTGCGTTAGGGAAATTTCACTTTTCAAAGAGTATAGGTATATACGTTGGTGCAAGACGAAATAAATACGTAGTTTTCGGAGATTTAACACCGTTAACTGGCTACGTATAACCTATCTCTATGGAAATTCTTGAACGTAAATCACGCTCCCGCGAGCAGACCCGATCCGGGATTATGCAAACGGCCAAAACTATTGCCCGGCGCGAAGGCTGGCAGGCCGTCTCAATCCGTAAAATTGCCGACGCCATCGAATACAGCGCACCCATCGTTTATGAGTATTTCGATAGCAAGGACGTTCTGCTGAGCGAAATCCGTAACGAGGGATTTCGCTTCCTGCACGAAGAATATGACCGTATTCTGAAACT
>JBBRUB010000075.1:0-9916 GCA_038248175.1 Cytophagales bacterium
AAAACCGGGTATCGGATTCGTTGCCAAAGGTGGCTTTGAAGCCATAATCGGAGACGAGGGAAATAAACCGCTCGTTGTCGTTGTACAAGTCCATGAGTCAAATTTACTCCAAATTAGGTACTGCATGGCATTTCTAACCATAGATTCAATATTATAAGGTCGTTCTTTTTGATTTCAAGAATTCCCAAAAACTCAGATTTTGATATTTACATGTCTGCCGAATACGGGTGCAATTCAAATTGTCGCTTCTTATTGTTACCTTGAGGTATGAATCAGAAAACGATGCTGGCTTTTACTGAAGAGGAATACGTGGCCTTAGCCCGCCAAAAATATCAAGACCTTAAAGCACTTAAAAGTAAGTCTACCGCATCGGCGGTCCGATTTCTACGAGTATGAAAAATCATTCGAAGAAATTTGGCAAGAGTTAGGTCGACAGGTCTTAGAGAAAAGTCTGAGCCAAGTGCCGGATGACCGACGCAAAAAAAAAAGATGAAAACCCGCTTTGGGACAATTCAACGGGGCCTCCCGCGCGGTAGCTAATAGTGAACTCTTTAGCCAACATCCTAATGGCTTCGGTATAAGCCCCTACCTACAGGAAAAACTCGTATTTCTTGGCCAGTTTGAGGTCTATAAACAGGCTGCTGAACTCGCTCAAACTATGCTCGGATTGCCCATCTATCCCAGCCAAATTAACCGCTTAACCAACTACTACGGAGCCGCTATTGCCCATGATTTAAACCAATCAGCCGGGGTAGAAGACGCTTTGGTTGAGCCATCAGGGGTCATGTATGCTCAAGCGGACGGGGCAATGCTGCTGACCGATGAAGGCTACAAGGAGGTCAAACTTGGGCGTATTTTTGCGGCAACCGCCCTCAAACAAAGCGTCGTTGAGGAGCGGGGTGGTCAAATTGAATCGTCTGTTTTTGTGGGTCATTTAGGGACAGCGGCTGAGTTTAGTATCAAATTCGAGACGCAGTTAGCGCCTTATATAGCCCTGGAGGAAGCCCTTGTTTTTATCAGCGATGGGTCTCCCTGGCTTCGGCTGATGATGGAGAAAGCGTGTCCCAAGGCTACACTAATTTTGGATATGTACCATGCTTTGTCGTACATTGGTCAAGTAAGTAGCGCAGCTTTTGGCCTAGGCAAGGCTGGTAGTGATTGGTTTACAGAGCAACGTAAGCTACTGTTAGATAGTCGTTTAGATGCAGTTTTGAGCTATATCAAAGAGGTTCGTGTTGGGGTTGAGTTGCGGGATT
This sequence comes from Cytophagales bacterium, assembly GCA_038248175.1. GTDB lineage: Bacteria > Bacteroidota > Bacteroidia > Cytophagales > Spirosomataceae > Spirosoma. Next base: position 1,257 of record JBBRUB010000075.1, read on the forward strand.
CGGTGTGTTCGTATTTGGAATCGAATCGGGATCGAATGGACTATAAGCAATACCAGGAGCGTGGCTTATTGATTGGGTCAGGGGCGATTGAATCGGCTCACCGAACGGTCATGCAAAGGCGGTTGAAACGGTCGGGGCAACGGTGGAGTATTCGGGGGGCGCAACAAGTTTTAAACGGTTCTTCAATGATTTATACGGACATATTATCTTTGTACTATGAACATCAATATTGAGTTACTTCTGAATCTTCCGAATATTCGAGTATCCGACTGCTCAATTTCCGACAAAGAAGCACATATTTATTGTAAATCAACTACCGATAGTGCTCCCTGCCCCGTGTGCCTAAAATCAACTAATGAAGTGACGATGTATCAAGAACGAGTAATTCGAGATATGGCACTTTTAGGCAGAAAAGTTTATATTCATTTAAAAACTCGACAATTTCATTGTACGGATTGTCTTCGCTATTTTAATGAGCGATTTAGCTTCGTTGAATCCAGTAAAACAATGACTATTCGTTATGAGCAGTATATTTATTTTTTAGCAGAAGACATTTGCATATCTCAAGTAAGTAATAAAGAAGATATTGTTTGGGCTACTGTTAATGCAATACACCAACGATACGCCGACAAAGAAATTAAAAACCGGGATGTCTGGTCAGCAGTCCGACGGTTGGGTATTGATGAAATTTCGATTCGTAAAGGCATGAAAAACTATGCTTGCTGTCTGGTTGATTTAGACCGGGGGATTGTTTTAGATTTTCTCGAAAATCGTCAAAAAGAGACCATAATCGCTTATTTCACGGCAAAAGGGTCTGTTTTCTGTAATCAGATAGAAGTAGTTAGTAGCGATATGTGGCGGGGCCGCCCGTGCGGATGCTTACAGCACCTTAGCGGGTACCTTATTTCCTAATGCCATCTCCATTATTGATCGTTATCATTTTTTTATTCATATCAATAAAGCCCTTGATTCTACTCGAAAATCACTTCGTAAAACCTTACCTGACGAATCTTCTTTCAAGCATCTTCGATGGGCATTACTAAAAAATCCTGACAGTCTATCTGAAGCAGAAAAGAGTTTTTTAATGACTGCATTCAAAGGCAGTTCTGAACTACAGGATGTTTATAATCTTAGGCAAGATTTAAAAGAGATATTTGATACAGATTTAAGTAAAACGGATGCTTGCACTGCGGTTGAATTATGGAAAGAGAAGGCTGAAAAAATCAGCAATAAGTTTATCGAATGTTTTTTAAAAACATTCGATAATTGGAAAGATAAAGTCTTGAATTTTTTTCATGACCGACTGACTAATGCGGTTGTTGAAGGCCTTAACAATGCCATTCGAGGTATTATTAGGCGTTCGTTTGGTTTCCATAGCTTCAAGAATCTTAGGCGAAGAGTTTTAGTCGAATTGGGATAATCCCGTATAAATCATTGAAGAACCTTTTAAACTTAAGGGTGTGCTTGATGAGTGGTCGCTGGCGGTTAGTACGTGAGCGCATAGAACCGAACACCTGCATTGTGGATACATAGCGACAATTTGAATTGCACCCTTTGTGTATAGCAACAGTAATTTTGCCAGATTTTGTAGGATGAATCAATTGTAGGTGACTTCCTTTTTGCGTTTTGTCAACCCAGCCATCCTCATGAAGTAGCTTGAGTATCTCTTTAGCGGTCATGCTCTATTAATTTAACCCCTAAGGTCGCAATTTTGTGCCATCTCTACAAAGAAGTCGGACCTACAAACATTCCTTATTGGCCTTGTCGCGGGTGGCATACCCAATTTTTGAAAACCAGCCTAACTCCGGGTTGTCTTGTGTCGTCGGTAAGTTGCCTAACTCACTCTGATCTGGCTAACGCCCAAGTTCCTCATGTCGGCCGAAACCACCCTGTCGAGACGCGCTCAATATCGCCCGAACGCTGGAATGTCGCACACAAGATGAACATTTCACCCAACAACCGCAGGGGTTGATGACGACCGTAGGGAGACATTTGCACACACGGCAGGTTGGGCTGCCGGCCCGCTTTCGGGACGCGCTGCCTGTCGCCAGACAGGTGGCACACGCGGAGCAGCTACAGCGCAAATTCCATTTTGTCAATGTAGAGCGCGAAGCTCAACAACGCAACAATCCGATTAAACCGAGCCTGACAAACTTGGCTTATCGAAACGTGCCGCCTGTCGCCAGACAGCCCGCCTTGTAGAGTATATATTATCTCATACTTTGCAGAACTGTATCTGCACTTGATTCTCCTAAACTGGACGCTTTTTGTAAATCTGTTTTAGCCTTTGCCAAGTCAGACGAATTACCGGTGAAAGACGCTTTTGTTTGATAAGCTAACCCGCGAAAGAGGAAGGCTTTCCCGTAATTAGACTCTACAGAGAGCGCAATCGTCGCATTGTCAATTGCCAAGTCAAACTGTTTTTCTTGAAATTGTGCACCGGCAAGGTTGTTGTAAACTTGCGCTGGTCTCGCAAAAGGTGGCAACCCCATTTGAGTTCTCGTACCACTCAATTGATTAAATGAAACGTTCACCCAAGTTTTGAAATTGGATAGAATCATTCCCCAAGTTTGAGATGCATATCCGTAGCAAGTTATAGCCGTAGAGCTATCGCCAAGCTTCTGGCAACAAAGACCAAGACGGAAATAAGTTTCTGCACTTTCTGCCAAATCGGAAGGTTTAGCAGAATCAGACTTCAACGCTTGTTGCTCAAGAAAATTCAAGTGATTGTTCAAATCTTGGGCAGCAAGTTGGTAGTCTTGGAGTTCATATCTCCAATATCCCCTGTACATCGGGTAATTAGAATTACTTGGGTCGTTTTCCGCAGCTAAGTCTATAGCATTTACTGCTTCACGAAAGTTTTTATTATTGGCTGCGTTAATAGCCTGCTTCAAGAACTCACCAGCTTGCTTCTGCTGACTATTGGGCTGACCCAAGAAATCAAATAATCCCATTCGAATGTGTTTTGAGTATGTACTATTGAGAAATTATTAGTGTACTGTCAACGGGAACTCACCTTATAAGCTTAGACTGCCGACCGGGGCTTTTGGCCCGTCAGCCGGAACCCGCCCAACGAACAAAAACCTGACCTGCGAGACCATACTACTTGTCGCAGGGAAGCTGAAAATGCAAGCAAAAAACCTGACTTGCGAACCGCGCTGCCTATCGCCGGATGCTTGCCCCGCGAGTAACAGCCTGTCCGGTTCACCCAACGACCGAGAGGACTGATGGTGAACGAGTTACTTGACTGAACGCACGTACTTCCGACCTTTACACCCTCGCCTTCGTTGGGCTGAACGCCTTCCTTCGGGGGCGAGCATCCTGTCGCACGAGCAACACCCACGCGGAGCGCACACAACGCACTTTCCACTTTTTTCTCACCGAGCGCGAAGCTCAACAACACACGAAAGCCGCCGAAAAGTGGATATAATGTACCGACTGATTACTCAGTTCTTATGATGCGTAAAAATTGCTGCATTAGCTTCTCTATTGAAAAAATCTTCAAATATTTTATCCGAAGCGTAAAACTTATCTGTTAATGCTTTGATTTCATTTAAGAGGTCTTTGGGTCGAATAATCTGAAATACATTAGATGTAAATTCACGTTGTAGTATGACAGCATGATCGTTAAACTTTTCACAATCTTTTTTTTGAATAAATTATATGAATATACTAGAAAGTCTAAAGTTAAATTTCTATATCCCTGATATGCTACAGGCTTTTCTTGACCGAAATCATCACCTTTATCTACATTTGGAAAATAAAATCTTCCTTTTTCGATTTGCGCTGAGAGTTTGGATAAAAGTCCGTCTTTATCCACTACTGAACATGATCTAAGCCTAATTAAAACTTCCACCGTTGTACTATGCCATTCAAGGAGTTGCTTTGTGTACTCATTAGCTATAGCATATTTGAGTTTATTACGGTCTCTGGAATAAAAATACAGCGTTACTGTTGATAAAGCCAACGAGATAATTGATAGTAGATTTGTAAAATTGCTATTGTTAATATCCATTTGAAGCTTGTTTGTTCAAAACTGAAAGTTAAATCTTTATAACCCGCCTGACTGGGGCATTTGCTTTGTCGGACGCGCCCCGCCTTACTATTGAAAAGCCAGACCTGCGGGGCGTTTACCCTGTCACCCGGACGCTGAACCGAAACCCCAAACCTACATAACCGGGGCGTTCGCCATGTCAGCCGAGACCCGAAAATGGGTAACTGTTTAGGTACCCTATTTATGCTGATAATCAGCAGTTTACATAAACGAAAACGACAAAATCAATTAATTCCTTGACTACCAGTAAAAGGTTAAAGTCTTGGTTGTCATGTAATTAACGTTTTTGATGCCTGAGTCTCTAAAATTACCAAAAAAGCTAAACTATTGATAATCAATACTATGCAATGAAATTGCCTACCTAAACAGTTACGAAAATGGAAACCTAAACCTGACCTCTGGGAAGTGCAACCTGTCGCACAGAACCCAAAAATGCAAGCACTTTACGGACCCGCACCCAACACCCCCGTGTGCTGATGACGACCGTAGGGAGACATTTGCACACGGGGGTGTTGGGTTACGGCCCGAACACGGGACGTGCTGCCTGTCGCCGGAACGGTGACGCACGCGGAGCGAGACACTTTCTAATCCTCATTAGAAGGCATTATTGAACCTCGGTAATCTGTTGTTCTTTTTGTAATACTTGTAAAGCAACAAAGCTTCAATATACGCTGGCGGCTCGCCTTCCTTTGAATACATTATGTAGAAGTCGAAAGAATTAATGCCGTTTTTGGTCATCAATTCACGGATGTAGTCATTCGTTTGAATGTCTTTTTTTGTTAGCTTGTCTTTTCCTCTTGATGCAAGTAGTCTGCTTTGAATTGAGTGGTCACTGAGTCTTCCATCTGTTTTTATTTTTCCGGCCATGCCGATATAAACTATCTCATCGGTAGCCTTATCAATCCATATGTAGACTCCAAATTTTTTACTTACGTACTGTCGAATAGTGAGGTTGAATGCTTCTCGACCAAAATCGCTATCAAAAATAGTTCTGTCAATCTGAAACTTGACGACTGTTTCTTCTACGAATGATTCAAGAAGTGTCCTGATTTCGTCTATTTTCATTGGAGTGAATTTAGTTCTTGTTACTGAAATCTAAGAGTGTCAAACCTGGCTTGCTCAGACGGTTCACCTGTCGCCCGGAAGCTGGAAATGCGACTCTAAGAGCGTGTTGGGGAATTGAGAGAGATTGAAAGTCGTGCCAACTTTGTATCGACCAAAATGCAAAGTCATGACCAAACAGTGGCAACCACTGACCGACTCTCAATGGGCCGCAATTTCGCCCTTCTTTGACCTTAAACGCAAGCGAAAGCACGATTTACGGCAGATTATCAACTGCATCCTGTGGCTCTTGCGAACCGGCTGTCAATGGCGAAATCTACCCGACTGCTGGCCTCACTGGCAGGCGGTGTACTACTACTTCGACATCTGGAAGACAGACAATCTGTTTGAACGGATTAACGCGGCCCTGAACGAGTTGGACCGCAAACGAGTGAATAGAATGCCCACACCTTCATTGATTTGCATTGATGCTCAAAGCCGGTCCGCCGGTGCGGTTAAGTTGAGCCCAATGATTTGCGAGGATCGCGGCCTTGATCCTAACAAGCGAGTGAATGCGGGGCCGCCCGTGCGGGCGCAAACGACAGTTCGTTGTTGACACCGAAGGGCGGTTGTGGGTTGCTCACGTTCACGCGGCTAACGAAGCGGATGGGCCTGTTGGTTGCACTTTGGTAAGTAACGTGAGTACGGGATTAGATTTGATTGACTGAAAGCACAATAGGGGCATCAGGGCTAAATTTGTGGTGTCTAAGCCAACAAATAAATCCCTGCGCCCCTATGCATTCGCAAATTTCTGAAGAAAATCGGACCGCCGACGCGGCTCATTGAAGTCTTCATTTCCGTCGACGATTTTGTCATTCTCTTTGACCAGTGGTTGACCACCCGTGCCTTAACATCGGCTCGTCAACCAACCCGGCAACCCGAGTTGAGCACCAGTGAGATCATCACTATATTGGTCTACTACCACCACTCAGGCTACAAAAATTTCCAGTACTACTACCAGCGTTTGGTGGAACCACAGATGCGTACCTACTTCCCTGGTCTGGTCAGCTACCAGCGATTCATCGACCTGCTGCCCCGCCAGGTAGCCACCCTCCATGTGCTGACTAAATACCTGTGTCTGCTGGGCAAGCGGACGGGCTGTTATTTCGCTGACAGCAAGAAACTACCCGTCTGCGACAACCGCCGTATTCACTCTCACCGGGTATTCAAAGATATTGCCAGCCGAGGTAAATCCTCGACGGGTTGGTTCTATGGTCTTAAACTGCACTTGGTTATCAACCAATTAGGTGAGGTTATGAATTTTCTTATTACCCCCGCCAGCGTCTCTGACAACAACGAAACGGTGTTACCTCGGCTGCTCAGGGGGCTACGGGGCAAATGCTATGCCGACAAGGGCTACATCAGTAAACTCTTCGAGCGTTTCTATGAGGAGGGACTACAGATCGTCACCAAAATCCGCAAAAACATGAAGAACTCGCTGATGGATTTAGATGACAAGTTGCGGCTTAAAAAGCGGGCCTTAATCGAATCGGTGAATGATATTTTGATGAGCGTCATGGACGTTGATCACAGCCGCCATCGTTCACCCCTGAATGCACTTGTGCATACGATGTCAGGCTTGGTAGCCTACCATTTCTACGACACCAAACCGTCCGTGTTTGTCAAACCTGTGCATAGCTAATCCCGTATTCACGTTAAGTAGCATATTATGGCGAGTTGGTGAGCGATTAGAGAAAGTAATGGGTGATCAGGCCGCTTCGGCGGTCCGATTACAACGGGGTATTCGCCGAGGAATTGACCCGCTGGAGTATTGATTTCGAGAAGGCCTCCCGCCCTGAATCAGTCAAAGGTTTTGTGCCAGTGGCGAAACGATGGGTGGTTGAACGAAGCATCGCCTGGACAAATTTCTTCCGTCGGATCGTCAAGGATTATGAGTACACGGTATCTTCTTCTGTGAATTGGCTTTATTTGGCCAATATTCAGATTATGTTGCAGCGAATACAGACCTAATGCCGAATATAATTTCCCAACACGCTCTAAAACCTGCCTATGGGACGTGCATCCTGTCGACGGTAATCTGCCCTGCACCAAGTTTGATAAACTATAGGTATTTCTTATAGAAATTTATGACCTGCTCAATTACTAATTTTGGCTTGTCATGAGGGATATTGTGGGAACTGCCTTTCGCAAATAGCAGACTTCGATTTCGGTATGCCTTAACCAACTTACGCTGGTCAGCTTTGAATCGTTCGTTTTCCTTAGCTTCTAAAAAAGGACCAGTTTCCGCCATAATATCTAATAGGGGAATAGCAGGGGGTAATAATACCTGTCTTACATAATCGCTATTACGCTCCATGTTGGCAAATAAATAATACAAACTCAAGTAGTCAGCTTCATAATCTTTACGGTTAAGACGTAGAAAATAATTCCTGGCAAATCTCATATCAGCATAGGAGGGTATTCTTGGATCTAGCAGAATAATGCCTTTTACTTGGTTTGGATGCCGAGCGGCATAAACGCGATTGTAAAAACCTCCTAATGAGTGACCAATCAGTAATAAATTAGCATGGCTGTAGCCGAGTTGTTGAAAGGCAGCTTCCAAGCTTTTGATCTCTTGTAGAATCGTGTAGTTAACGGTATCAAAACTGCTTTTGCCGAAGCCAGCCCGATCATACGTGATCACGGTTGCTTTGAGCTGCTGATGCGTTACTGCAGCAATCGAATCCCATTGTGAAGCATCCTGTCCTCCACCCGATTCAAAAAGTATAGGCGGATTTTTTCCTCTTAAAATTCTAAAATGAAGCTGATAAGGGCTAACATTTACAATTGTATCGAGTAGTTGAGCACTGGCATTTGCAGCCAAAAGTGACAGTAAAACAATAAAATACTTCATCTGGTAGCATAGGGATTGAGTACAAGGTTAAGTTCATCGCGCTTTGCCGACGAGCGCGAAGCACATATGCGTAATACATCCGATCTGAGAAGCTTGCCTAACCGGGGCGTTTCCTGTGTCGCAAAAGACCCGGATTTTAAAATCTAAACCTGACCTGCTGTGGCATTCGCCCTGTCGACCGAAAGCTGGAAATGAAAGCCTAAACTTGCCTAACCGGGGCGTTCAAACTGTCGCCCGAAAGCTAAAATTTGAAGCATTTTATGGACGCGCACCCAACGCCCCAAAGGGTTGATGGTGAGGTACGAGCCTTTACACCCTTTGTATGTTGGGCTGCCCGCGTCGCACTCCGGCGGGCCACCTGTCGCAGGTGACCGGCCTTGCTTTTTTATCCTATAAGGCACAATCCTACGGCTTACTTTTGTTGCGTGGTCAAATCAACACATAACTAAGCTACGATGGAAAACCCTACTCTTTGGTCTGCTCCGATTGACGATCTGTCCAAGCTGGATAAAGACTCCGCCAAATTTCTGTTTGAGGTGGCAGAAAAACGACTGAAAAATATACTTGAAGTCTCTGACCGAACTACAAACCGGGCTATCGGCATTCTAACGGCTTCAATACCTCTGGTTGGCTTTATTCTGTCAGTGCTTT
>JBBRUB010000076.1:0-9881 GCA_038248175.1 Cytophagales bacterium
CAAAGACCTGACGGCATCTATTGGCTTCACGAAGCAGAACTTCCGCATTCCGTTCCGCATTGGGGGCGTCTATAAAAAGCTGAAAAACGATTTGACTTTCTCGATGAACCTGACCCTGCGCGACACCCGCACCATTCAGCGCAAACTTGATGATGTGCAGGTAGTTACGGCGGGTAATGTCAATTTCCAGTTCCGCCCGCAGCTGAGCTACATCGTAAACCGGCGACTGAACCTGAACGTCTATTTCGACCGCACGTTTAACGACCCGCTGGTGTCCAATAATTTCCGCCGGGCCACTACGGCGGGGGGCGTGCAGCTCAAGTTCAACCTGGCGGAGTAAGGGGTTGGGATTGCCATGAAAGACCCAACAACTCCGCGAACGTTCTGGGCGTTACGATCCGGCACGTGTTGAACCAGTCAAGGATTAGCAAGTCCCCGTCCCCGGTGATGAGGTAATTCGCCTGAGTAAATTCATGCAATCCGTAGTTGTCGTTGGGGTCGCGGCAGCGTGTGGGTAATGGCGTTGAAACAGGAAAAGTTAAAGAGGGCTACCGCTCCGGCGTACCGGCCCGACCTTTAAGCCACCTTCTTAGAAGGTGGTAATCGACTGTCAAAAAGCGGCTAAACGAAATGGGTAGCCGCTCTGTCAACATTGTTTTGTGGGGTGGTATGTATTCAGGTGGTTTTTTCATTGGAGAATCGGCGAAGCGAACGGCGTACCTACAAACTCACGCCACCGTGTCGGTTGTGATTTGCCTGTTGGTGATGCTATACACCGTTAGCTTTATTCAGCTCAGCCGTCATCCGTTCTCGTACCGATCTGAAACCGCCTGACCGCTATGAACCTCACCCCGACAAACTGGCAGCTATCGACTGGCAATTGCGGCACAAGCGTTTGTTGCACAATGAGGAGTTGATTGCCGAGCTGACGAACCATTTCGCCGTGGCTGTTTCAGAACAAATGGCGGCTGAACAGTCATTTGTTCAATCGAGTTGTTGGGTAAATTGCCTGATTGCCAGCTAACTTTTTGCTGATGCGAAAAAGCCCCGTCTCGTAAGTTGCTGATTTACACCGGCGACTTACAAGACGGGGCTTTCTATTAGTAAAGACAATTACATTACCGATTTGCCGTTGCCGATCTGCCCGGCCAATTCGCGGAGGGCGGACGCTACGCCTTCGAGCCGGATGGCTACGTCGCCATCAGACCCCATATTGACGCTGAATTCAGATGTTTTCTCGGATACCTCGTTCATGGTTTCGCTCAGTTGCTTTGCGGTAAACTGGTCGCTTTTGAGCTGGGTTTTCAGCCGTTCCATCGCATTGACAAGCGCGTCGGCGTTGGCGGCTTCGCGGAGCTGGCTGAGCCATTGGTCGAGGATACCGGTGCCGGTTTGGGGCGTCTCGTTGGTAATGTCGGCGTGGAGCGTGCCCATTGTGGCGTCGAGCAGGGCTGATGCTTCTTCGTGACTCATGACTTTCTGGGGGTTAAAACTGACTACTGAAGTTACGCAGGGCATTGGCCAGGCGATGGAGTTTGGACCGGGTAGCCTCGTCAAAAATCGGCTCGCCCGAAAGGGCAACTGTATGGCTGGCCATGCTGAGCAGCGAGTGCCGGATGGCGTTGGCATCGGGTTCACTGGATTTCAGATTGTCGCGCAGGGCTTGCAGTTCAGCTTTGATGCGGGCCGTACCCATGTCGCCCTGTAACGCGTTAAGCCAGCCTTCCGGTAAAAGAATACCCTGGTCAGGCGCAACGATAAAAACCGCTATAACTCACTACCGAAGCCACGAAGTAATTTCGATAAACTTTCGAGACCACCCGTCCAGGTTCCTTCGGAGGTAGGGGCTTCGGCGGCTTGCTGCGCGTGGTTTGCCAGTTCGTTCAGCAGGAGTTTGATGCGCTGCGAGTTGGGCGTTGGCGACTGGAGTTCGGCCCGTAATTCGGTCATCTGCTGCCGCATCGGTTCCAGATTTGGGTCGCCCTGCAACGCCTGTAGCCAGCCATCAATAAGCATCACGCCCTGCGCGGGCGTAACGGTTTCAACGTCGTTATTCCTGAAAACGGCCAGCGAATCTTCGAGCATCCGCTCTTCCAGTATGTTGGTTCCCATCTTATTGCTGTTGTTGGGCGTCGGGCTGCATATTCATCGCAAAGAGCCGTAAGGACGTCGCTAAGTTTTCGAGCTGACCAGCCAGATCGCCGGAAATATTCCGCCCCTGCGACATCTGCGAGGTGTGGTCGGCAATGTCCATCAGTAAATCCTGCACCTGAAACGGATCGGGATTAGCCAGCCGCAACTGACCGCGCAGTTCTTCGAGCCGACCTTTTACGGTCTCGGTTCCGGTATGGCCATCAATGACCTTCAGCCAGCCGTCAATAAGTTTCGCGCCATCGAGCGGGGCAGCGGTACCATCTGTACCCATACCAGCGTCGGTATCAGCAAATAAATTCTGTGCTAATGCGTGTGAAGCCATTTTTAGAAGTTGTAAAGTTATTAAGTTGTAAAATTGGATAGTTAGCTGATACGTACCGAAGCACTTCACAACGCTACGACTTTACAACTCAACGACTGATTTTAAACTGCTGTTGATAATTGTCCGGCGAAGTTGCGCAGAGAAGTGGCCATCGTTTCGAGTTGCGACTGCATGTCGCCCTCGGCTTCCGGGGCCTTGCTTTCAGTGATGTCAGCGAGCTGGATAAGCAGTTTTCCGAGTTTTTCGTTGCTGGGTGCCCCCGTCTGAAGTTCGTCATGCAGTTCGCGGAGCGGTTCCATGACGTCGCTGGCGTTGTGGTTGGTTTTTACGGAAGAAAACCAGTCGGTGATGAGCGACATACCTTCCTGGGGCGATGCGGCCTGGCCTTCGTCAAATGCCTGAATGGTGGCCGTAATAAGTGTAGAAGCCGACGATCCTGCCGACTGTGTGTGGTTGTTTGCCATGTTTCGTTGAGTTGACTTGTACAGGGATAAACCCGCTGCAAGGCCGTTTGTTTGCAGTATAGTTTGCCACCTGCCTTCTTTCTCTGTAAAGACACAACAACATGAACGCTCCCCTTTCCCGACGTCTATTTTTGCAACGGGCGTCGCTTGCAACGTCGGCTGGTATTGCTGCTCCAACCATTCTGTTGGCCAGTCCGTACCGTTGCCATACCGATGCGGTGACGGTGGGTCACAACGGGTTTCGCTACCGGGTAGTATCAGGCTGGGGTATGCTGGACGCGGGCAAAAATCCCGTTAACGATTGCCACGAGATGGTGCAGGACAGCAAAGGCCGTATTCTTCTGCTGACCAACGAGACCAAAAATAATGTCTTGATTTATGACAAATCAGGAAAGCTGCTCGACACCTGGGGACACGACTATCCGGGTGCACACGGATTCACTATTGGGGGCGAAGGCAATGACCAATACCTGCTCATCAGCGATACGGACCGCCATCAGGTTATTAAAACCGATATGAAAGGCCGCGAACTGATGAAAATCGACTACCCCCGCGAAACCGGTCTGTACGCCTACCCCACGCAGTTCAAACCCACCGAAACGGCTGTTAACCCCGCCAACGGCGACATCTACGTGGTGGATGGCTACGGCCTTAACTACGTGATGCAGTACGATCAAAAAGGCAAGCTGATCCGGCACTTTGGCGGGCGGGGCGACGGCGATGCCTCGTTTGACTGTTGCCACGGCGTTGTGGTTGACCGACGAAACCCTGCCCAACCAATCCTGCTCATTACTGACCGCCGTCGTAACGCGCTGAAACGCTTCTCGCTCGATGGCAACTACCTCAGCACCATCGCACTGCCGGGGTCGTACATCTGCCGTCCGGTCATCCGGGGCGAAAATATATACGGAGCCGTGTTCCGCAGTACTTCAGACGCCTACCCCAATTCGGGTTACGTGCAGATTCTGGACAAAACCGACCGCGTCGTTTCTACGCCGGGCGGTTCAGAACCTGTTTATCAAAACAACGTACTAAGTGCCCAGCAAAAAGACCTTTCTTTCCCGGCCTTCATACACCCGCACGACGTTCTGGTGGACGAAGACGGTAGTCTATACGTAGCGCAATGGGCTTCTCAAAAAACATATCCAATCAAACTGGAGCGGATTTAGCCGAAATTTGTCATTCCGCACCGGCGGACCGGTCAGAATGACAAAAAGCAATTTCTATGAACACCCTCATTCTCTTACAAACCACTCAACCCGCTGACTGGGTGCTGTTTTTTGGGCGGTTTCACCCGCTCATTGTGCATTTGCCGATTGGGTTTCTGCTCATTGCCGGCGTGCTGGAAATTGGCCGGCGGTGGGGTAAAATCGGGGTAGAAGACTCAACCATTACGGCCATCCTGTTCTGTTCGGCGGTGGGGGCTACGCTGGCGTGTTTGTTTGGTTATATGCTCTCGCTGGGCGGTGGGTATGACGAGGAGATTCTGGACGAACACAAATGGCAGGGTATTGGTGTGGCTGCATTTGCGTGGGTGGCCTGGGTGGTAAAATCAGACTGGCTCGGCGACCGGATTCCGTTCGGTTCGGCCCTGTACCTGCCCGCGCTGACCATCTCGCTGGTGTTGCTGGCGGTGGCGGGGCATCATGGCGGCTCGCTCACGCACGGCTCCGATTACCTCACACAGTACACCCCCGAACCCCTGCGCACGCTGGCTGGTATGCCGCCCCGCGCTCAGGAAGTGGCCATCAAACCCATTACCGACGTCAATCAGGCAATGGTGTATGAGCAGATTGTAAACCCGATTTTGCAAACGCGCTGCGTACAGTGCCATAATGCCGAAAAATCGAAGGGTGGGCTGCGGTACGACACGGCAAAAATGTTCAGCAAGGGCGGAGAAGACGGGCCGGTTTTTGTGGCGGGAAAGGGCCTGGAGAGCGCGATGGTGAAACGGTGTCTGCTGCCCGATGACGACGAGGAACACATGCCGCCAAAGGGTAAACCCCAGCTTACCGAAAGCCAGATTGCCCTGCTGACCTGGTGGATTGACGAAGGCGCGTCGTTCGATAAAAAAGTGGCCGACCTAAAAATAACTGACGCCATCCGGCCCGTGCTGGCTTCGCTTGGCGGTGGCGGCCCGGTAGAAGCAGGTTCGGAGAAGGCGGTTGCATCTGCCGGGCCTGCGCCGGATGCCAGAGTGCTGACGATGGACGTACCGGCAGCAAGCCCAACCTTAATTGAGGAACTACGCAAAACGGGTTTGCTGGTGTTGCCCATCTCGAAAGAGCAGAATCAACTGGAAGTCAGCGCGGTAAACGTTCGTTCGTTCAGCGATGCACAGGCGGCCTTGCTGCCCAAAATCAGCGAACAACTCGTCTGGCTCAAACTGGGCGATACGCAGATTGCCGACGCGACAATGATGCAGGTAGCCAAACTGAAAAACCTGCAAAAACTACACCTCGAACGCACCAACGTGACCGACGCGGGCCTGAAAAACCTGAATGGTCTGGCCAATCTGGAGTACCTGAACCTATATGGTACCAATATCACCGACGCGGGCCTGACCCAGCTAACGGGCCTGAAAAACCTTAGAACAATCTATCTCTGGCAAACCAGAACCACCGAAGTGGGCATTGCCGCGCTGAAAAAAGCCATGCCCAACCTCGAAGTCATCGGCGGTATGACCGGGCAAGTTGTAGCGCAGAAATAGTTACGTACCTACCGACGGTTGTCTCCGCCGTCCACCATACTCAGGTAACTCATGTAGCGGCTTTCGGCAATGCGGCCCTCAGATACGGCGTCTTTGATGGCGCAGCCGGGTTCGTTGAGGTGCAGGCAGTTATCAAACCGGCACTGGTTAAGCCGGTTGCGCATTTCGGGGAAGTAGTGGCTGATTTCCTCCTTCGACGTGTCCATCAATCCCAGCTCTTTAATACCCGGCGTGTCGATGATGAACGTACCGGGGGCCAATTCAAACATCTCGGCAAACGTAGTGGTGTGGACGCCTTTGTTGGCAAAGGTCGATACCTCGTTGGTGCGTAGGTTCAGATTCGGCGCAATAGCGTTGACCAGCGTCGATTTGCCCACGCCCGAATGCCCCGCCAGCAGCGTCACTTTCTGATTGAGCAGCTGCCGGAACGCGTCAATTCCTTCGCCTTCGGTGGCCGAGGTAATCAAACAGTTATAGCCGATCTGACTGTATAACTCAATAATTTCATCCTGATACGCCAGTCCTTCGTCGTTCAGAATATCGCTCTTGTTAAAGACGATAGTCGTTGAAATGCGGAATGATTCGGCAGAGACTAAAAACCGGTCAATAAAGCCGAGCGACGTGCGCGGCATGGCCAGCGTAGCCAGCAAAACAGCCTGATCGAGGTTGGCCGCCAGAATATGACCGTGCGCTGTTTTATGGACCGACTGCCGGATGATGTAGTTTTCGCGCCGGGTAATGTCGGAAATGATGGCCGTGTTTTCGATCTCGTCTTCTACGGTGAACGTAACCCGGTCGCCCACGGCAATGGGATTGGTAACCTTCAGTCCTTTTATCTTGAATTTACCCTTCAGTCGCCCCTTATAAATATGACCGTCCACATTGCGGATGTCATACCAGGAGCCGGTTGAGCGGATGATTAAGCCTTGTTGTTGCACTATGCAGATATCTGTTTTTAGGCGATAGAAGCCTGTATGTTAGCCAAACGCCAGCCGTTGGTTTATGTTCCCCAACTGATCGTTGTTGCGCAGGAGACCTATGTAACCCCGCTTCCTGCATAACAACGACTGGTTAATCGACTGATTGACTGCCGAAAAAGTCGTATCTTCGCGCCCTTATTAAAAGATGTTAAAACACCCCATTCGGGATGAAAGAACGCATAAATCCTGACAATCTGCCCCAGCACATAGCCGTTATCATGGACGGAAACGGTCGGTGGGCCAAACGGCAGGGAGCAGCCCGCATATTTGGGCATAAGAATGCTATAAAGGCGGTGCGTGAGGTAACGGAAGGCTGCGCTGAACTCGGCGTTAAATTCCTGACACTCTACGCTTTCTCGACCGAAAACTGGAACCGCCCTAAGTTTGAAGTTGACGCGCTGATGACTTTGCTCGTACACACCATTCGGGGCGAAATTAAAACGCTGACGGACAATAACGTGCGGCTGACTACCATTGGCAATACCGAAAGCCTGCCCGCCGACTGCCGCAGGGAACTGAACGAAGCCATGCGCGAAACGGCGGGCAATACCGGTCTGACGCTGATTCTGGCCCTTAGCTACAGCGGTCGCTGGGAGATTATTGAAGCGGTGCGGCAACTGGCCATCGACGTGCGCGACGGCCACCTGACGCCCGCCGAGATTGACGAAACCGTGTTTGGGCAGCACCTGACCACGGGCGGCATTCCCGATCCAGAGCTGATGATCCGAACCAGTGGCGAGATGCGTATCAGTAACTTTATGCTCTGGCAACTGGCTTATTCTGAACTGTATATGCCCGACGTACTCTGGCCTGACTTTAGAAAAGAGCACTTGTACGAAGCCCTGCTCAGCTATCAGGAACGCGAACGCCGGTTTGGCAAAACGAGTGAGCAATTAATCAAATAACACATTCCAACGGTTTCCGCCCGGTTAGGGTCTTTGTTTGACGGCCACCTCAGGCGGCCTTATCTAATGAACCAATACAAAAACAATACGACCTTGAAGCACTATATAAAAGCCATTCTCGGAGCCGTTTTGCTGACCGGTAGCACGCTGAATTTTTCGGCGCAGGCCCAGGTTCGCGTCGGTGTAGGTGCCGGATTTGGCACACCACCACCAGCCGCGACCACGGCCAATCCACTCACCGATTATGCTAACCCCAAAGAATACGAGATCACGGCCCTGCGCCTGACCGGCACCCGCTACCTCGACCCCAATTCGCTGGTATCACTGGCGGGTTTAAAAGTGGGCGACAAAATTCGTATTCCGGGAGAAGCCATTGGCTCGTCGGTACGGAAACTGATGGACTCCGGCCTGCTCGACGACGTTGAACTACTGGCCGAACCTGCCGGCGACGGTAAAGTAGCGCTGCTGTTTAAGGCTAAAGAACGGCCCCGGCTCTACCGGGTGTCGTTCATGGGCGTGAAAAAAGGCGAACAGGATCAGCTGAAAGATAAGATTAAGCTGAACCTTGGCAAGATCGTGAGTAACACGATTACCAAGAATACACAGATGGCCGTGCGTAAGTTTTTTGTGGACAAGGGATTCCTGAACACGAAAGTTAAAATCACGACTATCCCCGACAGCACCCGCAACAACGCTACTATGCGCGTACTGGTGAATAAGGGGCAGAAGGTAAAAATTGCCAAAATCAACATCGAGGGTCTGGATGAGGTAGAAGAGTCTGCCGTGCGGATGAAGCTGAAAAGCACCAAAGAGCAGCGGTTTGGCCGGTTGTTCAGCCCGTCGAAGTTCGTGCCCAAGAAATACGAAGAAGACAAGCAAAAGCTGATTACCTACCTCAATAAACTTGGCTACCGCGATGCCGTTGTAGAAGATGACACGATTATCAATAACGGTAAGGACGCCATTACACTGAACATCAAACTAAACGAAGGCAAGAAATACTACTACCGCAACATCGACTTTGCGGGTAACTACCTCTATAAAGCCGATCGCCTGCGCGAGGTACTCGGCGTTCAAAAAGGCGATGTGTATGATCCCGAAGACTTAGACAAGAAGCTGAACGGTAACCCCGGACAGGACCTGAGTTCACTTTACATGGACGATGGCTACCTGTACTACAACGCCCAGCCCATTGAACGGTCGGTAGAAGGCGATTCCATCGATCTGGAAATTCGCATTTTTGAGGGGAAACAGGCCACCATCAACAAAATTATCCTGAACGGCAACACCAAAACCAGCGACCATGTGGTGATGCGCTCGCTGCGGACGCTGCCCGGTCAGAAGTTCTCGAAAACGAACCTCATTCGTACCCAGCGCGAACTGTCCACGCTCGGCTATTTTGACCCCGAAAAGATTGGCATCAACCCCATCCCGCAAAACGACGGTACGGTTGACATCGAATACACGGTCGAAGAAAAACCGTCGGACCAGATCGAACTGTCGGGTGGCTGGGGTGGCTTTGTGGGTTTTGTGGGTACGCTTGGCCTAACATTCAACAACTTCTCGGCCCGTAACATTACCAACCCCAGCGCGTGGCGGCCCCTGCCTGCGGGCGACGGCCAGCGGATTCAACTGCGCTTTCAGGCGAACGGTAAGCAGTTCCAGGTCTATTCGCTGTCATTCACCGAACCCTGGCTGGGTGGCCGCAAACCGCAGGCTCTCTCGTTCAGTGCCAGCCAAACCGTATTTCGTCAGTATGATCCGCGCAGCTTTTTCTCGGGTGCCGGTCGCGATCTGCCACCGCTTGGCTCCTACGAAAACACGGCCATCACAGTTGGGTTAGGGCGGCAACTGAAAGTACCTGATGACTTTTTCTCGCTGACCAACTCGCTGACGTATCAGCGGTATGTGTTGAACAACATTGACATTTTCGCGAACGGCTATCGAGACGGTACGTCCAATAACATCTCGTTCAACACGACGCTGGCCCGGAATAGTATCGACAGCCCGCAGTTTCCGCGTGCGGGATCGTCATTCTCGCTGAGTGGTACGTTGACGCCCCCCTGGTCGGCGTTTCGGACCGTAGCGGCAAACGCATCGGCAGAAGATCGGTTCAAGTGGGTGGAGTACCACAAATGGATGTTCGATGCCAGTTGGTTCCAGACCGTGTTTGGCAAGCTGGTTCTGAATGTACGGGCGCATATGGGCTTTTTGGGTACCTACAACAAGCGCACGGAAATTGGTCCGTTTGAACGGTTCGTACTGGGGGGCTCAGGTCTGGCTGGTCAGGGGCAGTTTGCTCTGGCTCAGGACATAATCAGCTGCAGCCTGAGAAGGCTGGCCTGA
>JBBRUB010000077.1:0-9875 GCA_038248175.1 Cytophagales bacterium
CAGAAAGATTCTTCGGCACAGCGACGCGCTCGGCGGTATTACGCGGGTCATGTTTCAGATGGACGTGGCCACCCAACCGCACGATAAGCTAATGCAGGCCATTGAGTTGATTGGTACCCGCGTGGCTCCCTTGCTGCGGTCGGGCGTAGTTGCAAATTAACTGAAAAGGTAATTATCCGGCAATCGTTTGCAACCGTTCCTGTACCTTACGGGTCTGTTTAGTGTGGCCCAACCCAACAGTATGAATCGACTTTTTTTACTGCTTCTTCTTTCTTTTTCCCTGCATAGCTCCGGTCTGTTTGCGCAGCGAAAACTGCGGCTGGTAGCTACCGTCCGCGATGCCGCTACCGGAAAACCCGTGCCCGGTGCCAGCCTGTTCATTGCCGAAACCGGTACTGGCGCGCGGGCCGACACGGCGGGCGTAGTGAACCTGCTGCACGCGCCGGGCGTCCTGACGGTGTATATCTCCTCAGTGGGCTATCTCCGTGACAGGCAGGTTACCACACTCGATGCCGACAACAAGTGCGTGGAGTACCGACTGCAACCCCGCTCCACCGATCTCGACGAAGTGGATGTGCGGGCCATTCGCGAAGATGAAAATATCAAATCGGTGCAGATGGGGCAGATTCAACTCCGAATGCCCGATCTAAAACGAATGCCCGTTGTGCTGGGCGAACCCGACATTATCAAGGCCCTGTCGCTCCAGGCGGGCGTTACTACGGCGGGCGAAGGCGCGGGCGGTTTCAACGTACGCGGGGGGCGGGCCGATCAGAATTTAGTGCTTTTGGATGGCGCACCGCTCTTCAACACCAGCCATTTGCTGGGGTTTTACACCAACGTCAACTCCGATCTGGTGCAGGATGTGAGCCTGAACAAGGGCGCGTTTTCGGCGCAATACGGCGGGCGGGCGTCGAGTCTGCTGCTGATGAGTACCCGTACCGGCAACACCGATGGCTGGCGATTGATGGGCGGGCTGAGTCCGGTCAGTGCGCGGTTTATGGCCGACGGACCAATCAGCAAAAAGCTGACGCTGTTGGTGGGTGGGCGTGTAGCCTTTCCGAATTACCTCTTACAGGCGTTTCCGACTCCGAGTGTCAAAAACAGCCGGGCGTTTTTTTACGACGGCAATATCAAACTGGCCTACACGCCCAACGAACGTAATAAACTGTCGCTCTCGCTGTACCAGAGTGGCGATACATTCCGGTTTCCTGGCGACACACTCTACGGCTGGCAGTCGTCGGTGGCGTCGGGGCGGTGGAGTTACCTGATCCGACCCAGTCTGCAACTGAACGTAACGGCCCTGTACAGTGGCTATAACCTGAATGTCGATGGCGTAACGCCGGGCCTGACGTTCCGCTTTTCGTCGTTCATTCAGCAGCGCGAAGCCAAAGTCGATCTGTTTTACACGCCCACCCAAACACTCAAATTTCAGGTTGGTACCAACGCCATTCTGTATCGGATTCAGACCGGCGAAGTGAATCCCACTGGCGAAAACTCCAGCATCAATCCCCAGCGTACTCGACCCGAACAGGGCCTCGAACTTGGTCTGTACGCCAACGCCGACTGGGAACCCACGCCCAACCTGACCATTTCGGCAGGGCTACGCTACTCGGCTTTTGCCTACCTGGGGCCGCGTACCGATTATACCTACGCCGATGCCGTACCCATCTCGCCCGAAACCCGCGTCGATTCGCTGCAATACGGTGCGGGGCAAACCGTGCAGACCTACGGCGGGCTGGAACCCCGGCTGGCCCTGCGCTGGCAACTGGCAAAAGCTACCGCGCTCAAAGCCAGTCTGGGCCGGACGCGCCAGTACGTAAACCTCGTCTCGAATACAACAGCAATTACCCCCCTGGACTTCTGGAAACTCAGCGACCGCTACGTGCCGCCCCAGATTGCCGATCAGCTGTCTGTGGGCGTGTTCCAGAATTTGCGCGACAATGAATTTGAAATCAGCGTCGAAACCTACTACAAACGGCTGCAAAACCAGCTTGAGTACCGCTACGGGGCCAACCTGATTCTGAACCCGGCCCTCGAAACGGCTCTGGTGCCAGCCGCCGGGCGGGCCTACGGTGTGGAATTTAGCGTCAGTAAAAATACCGGGCGACTCACCGGGCAGGTTAACTACACCTACGCCCGCTCGCTCATTGCGGTGCAAACCCCGTTCGATGAACTGCGCATCAACGGTGGCCGCTACTACCCGGCTTATATTGACCGGCCCCACACGCTGAACGCGCAACTCCGCTGGGCGTTGCCGCACAACTGGACGTTTACCACCAATTTCGTGTATTACACCGGGGTTCCGGCCACTTATCCCGATGGGCAGTACCAGTATAACGGCGAGATTGTGCAGGACTATTCGCAGCGCAACGCTGACCGCATTCCCGATTACCACCGGCTCGACGTGGCCTTTTCGAAAGACACGCGCCTGACCAAAACGCAGCAACGCTACGGCATCTGGACGCTGGGAGTTTACAATCTCTACGCCCGCAAAAACCCGTATTCCATCTATTTTGTCCGGGCCAATCAGCGCACCGAAGCCTACCGGTTGTCGGTCTTTGGTACGCTGATTCCATCCATCGCCTATTCGTTTTATTTCTGATGCGCCGAATCTGTCTTTATCTGTCTGTATTGTTCACGGCCTTCTCCTGCATTGACCGCGTCGAACTGCCCATCCGGGCCGAGGCTCCGCGTCTGGTGGTGGAGGGCCAGATTACCAACGACCCCCCGCCCTATACCGTTCGGCTGACCTACACGGGTCGCTACGATCTGGAAGGCCAGAATCCCGCCAATCAGTTTGTGCGTAACGCGCAGGTCAGCATTGCCGACGATGCGGGCCGCACTACCCGGCTGGCAGCCACCAGCGAAGGGGGCGTTTATCGGACGTTCGATCTATCCTTTCGGGGGCAGGTGGGGCGGTCATATACGCTGACGGTGGTCATGCCGGATGGCAAACGCTACGTTTCTGTTTCAGAGCAAATGCCCGCCGTGCCGGGTATCGACAGCGTATCGTCGCGGCTGATTCAGACCAACAGCTTTCTGACACCGTATCAATACACGTATTCGATCAGCACGCAGGACCCGCCCGGCGTTCGGAACTATTACCGCTGGACGGCCTACGGGCTTACCGTCAAAAAATCGATGGGCGTACCCTGTTCGCTGGGCAGCCCGTCTATTTGTTTCGACAATTGCTATACGACAGAGACCAGCACGGGCGTCAATGTCTTCAGCGATGATGCCATTAACGGCAACCCTATTCGGAACCGGGCGGTGTTTCAACTGCCGGTTTATGCCGCCTGGCCGCAGTTTGTGGAGGTCCAGCAGTACGGTATGACGCTCCGAAACTACCAGTTCTGGAAGTTGTATCAGCAGCAGGGCGTTCGCACGGGGAGTATTTTTGATCCGCTGCCCGCGCCCGTTGTTGGTAACGTCAGCAACGCCAACGATGCCACTGACCGGGCGCGGGGCTATTTTGCCGTGACGTCGGTTACCCGGCTGCGCGTGCGCAACAATGCGCTGGAAGCCCGGCAAAATACCGCCGTTTTTGGTTTTCTGGTCAGTCAGCCCGTACCTGCTGGTGACTGTCGGGATACCTATGGACGAACAACGCCCGTTACCCTGCCGCCTGGCTGGCCCTGATCAGTTGACCCGCCACTGCACTACTAAACCGGGCCTGGCCACCCTAGGCGTTGGAATGCCCGCCAGGCCAGTTGCCGGATTGATGGCCAGCATGTTTAAGGGAACAGGCCGGTCTGTGGTGGCAGAAACGCCTTTGGTAACGCGCAGAAACAGGTTGCCGCTGGCATCCACATCATCGACAATGGCGTAGAGCAGGTTTCCTTCACTGAACTCTTCCTGATCGATCCAGACGCTGTCGAGCAGTTTGAACGTCCAGCTTTGGCCGCGTTTGGGTTGTCCGGCCCTGACCAGTTCGGCGGCTACATCGCCCAGAAAAACGGCAGGTTTGGCGGCCCGTTCGCGCAGAAGCTGGTTAAGCACACTGTCCATTGTTGTGGCTTCGCTGCGGGCCAATAGTGTTTTGGATAACGGCTGTACGGGTGCGCCAACAGGCTCAGGGTCAGTATCGTGTAGCCAGCCGTTCCGCCGGGCTTGGTCGCGTTCGGCTTCGTAGGCGGTGCCGGTCTGCGCCAGCATCGTAGCCACCGAGCCAATACCGTAGGACGGATTGGTGAACAGTTCTTTCATGGCCAGAATCCGGTAGAGGTAGTAGCCCGTTTCGGGATTCATTGCCATTGAGTAATAATCGCGATGGCCCGTGCGCGAGATTTTGCGCTGCACCATGCCCACGCCCCCGTTGTAGGCAGCAGCCACGAGTGTCCACGAGCCAAGTTTGCGGTAGAGCAGTTTAATATACCGGGCGGCTGCTTCGGTCGATTTGCGAAGGTCGGTACGCTCGTCTTTGCCAGATTCAATGTTCAGACCCATATCCTGCGCCGTTTCATCCATAAACTGCCAGTAGCCCACAGCCCCGGCACTCGACACGGCCTCGGCATGCCACGCGCTCTCGATGAGGGGTAGGTATTTGAAGTCGTTGGGAATGTTGTGGTTTTGTAAAATCGGCTCGATGACGGCGAAGAACGGGGCAGACCGCGCTTTCAAACTCCCCACGTGCCGGGCGTATCCCGAACTACCCGCCAGTGCCATTGCCAGTTTGCCCGATACGTCGCCCTGCTCAGTCGGCACAATTTCACCACAGAAGTGCAGGCGAGTTGAGGTAAGCGTAGGATGAGCGGCAGACACCCTCGCTACGCGGTTTTTCGTCGGTTTCTTAGGGCTAACTTTCCGCTGCCCGGTGGCAACGGAGACAGACAGTAAAACAGCCAGCGACAATACACTGATTCGTTGAAGATAAAGCGTCAAAACAATTGAGTAGATGGTATAATCTATTGACAACGAAGCTCTGCCGGGGTTTAGTTCTTGGCAGTTATTGGTGAACAGCAAGCAGTCAGGAAACCGTGCTTCATCTGTTATCAAGAATTTAAGCATAAATTTCCGTTGAGCTACCACTCACTTCTACAGGGCTTTCCAGGTCAGAATCCAGCCTGCTTTCACCTGCGCAACATCAGGAATTTTGATGCCAATGCGGCCCGTTGAGGCATCTACGGCGGCTAAGGCCAGCGGATACGTTTGTTTGTCGGTTACCGAATACAGCCTGTCGGCCCGTAAATAGACTTTGTTGGTTTTGGGGTCGATGTCTTCGACCACCGCGTACAGAATATCGTTTTCTTCGACTTCGGTAGCTTCGGCCATGCCGCTGCGGGTCAGGTGGAACGTCCAGACCTGCCCTTTAGCCAAACCTGCCAGATTAGTCAGACGGGCTTTAATGCCGCCCCGAAACACATCGGCAGCATTGGGCAGCGGCAGTTCATCGGTTGCGCTATTGGCAGGTACGTCGGCCCGGGCTGCACTCACGGCGGCTTTGGTAGCCTGTTCCATCACCACTTCGGGCAGCAGCATCTCATCGTCGGTTGTGGCGTCGGCGGGTACCTGTGCTTCGCTGAGGTAAGCCATCATCTGCTCAGGAATGATGGATTCATACGCCTGATAATTGGAAAACAACTCCTTAAACGCCAGAATGCGGTAGAGGTACTTACCCGTTTCGGCATTGAGCCGGAGGTAGTAATAATCACGTTGTTGCTGCCGCCGGATATTGCTTAACAGCGCACCGATGCCGTTGTTATAGGCCGCAGCCGCCAGTGTCCATGAGCCCAACTGTTTGTGCAGATAGTTCAGATACCGGCAGGCTGCGTTAGTCGATTTAATGAGGTTGGTACGTTCGTCCACCCGCCCGTCTATGCACAGGCCCAGCTCGCGGGCGGTGGCGGGCATAAACTGCCAGTAACCTACGGCTCCCCTCGGCGATACGGCCATGCCCGTCAGGGCACTTTCTACGAGCGGTAAATACTTGAAGTCAAGTGGAATACGGTGTTTAACTAAAATTGGCTCAATAACTGGAAAGTACCGAGTAGCTCGTTGCCGCATCTGGTACAGAGCCTTATTCTGACCCGCGTTACGCACCAGAGCCGACACCAGCCGACGCGCCACGGCTTCTTCGTGAATGGGTACCGATTCGCCACAAAAATAAACTGGCGGCAACGAACCGCGCAGACCCGGACCAAAATCCGGCAGAAACGAAAACTCATCCTGCATAGAAACAGGAACAGCAGCGGAAAGGCTGGCCAAGTGGGGTACAGGGGTAACGATACTTACCGCAACCAGACTGGTTGCCAGCAACAGAGAGGCAGACAGGTTCATGAAACGGCAGGTACAGTTTTTATCAACATAGTATTGAGACTGTATGGGTACTCTATAGTAACACTATACATTGAGTGATGAGTGTTAATGCTAATCACACAATGGTAACAAAAACAATGCCATCCCGCATGAGATGGCATCGAAAAAAAGAAAGAAATCAGATTGCTTAAATCCAATCCCAAAAATGCAGCGGACGAATACCCTGTTCCTTATTCCATTTCAACAAACGGGGCCGACGGAAGCGCAGAACGGTCAGGCCCATCATCAATTTTTTAATGGGTAATTGGTTATTCGGCTCTTCTACATCGTCGTCTGGCATAGTTTTCGTTGCAGCCGCTCGTGCAATGAGTTGCTGCGTATCAGAGGGCGTATGGGTCAGCACCCGGTTGGGACGCGGTCCCCAGGTTGGGTCGGTATAGCCTTCGTCAACCAGTTCGATGGTGGGGGCGTCTTTGATTTTCTTCGGGGTGGCCAGCGGCCTGTTCCAGTTGGGTAGCGGGCGGGTCAGTTCGGCAATGGTAGAACTACGCAGCAGTAACGCGTACTGACGCGGGTTGGTAAGCAATTCTTTATACGCCAGAATCCGGAACAGGTAGTGGCTCGTTTCGCGGTGCAGCCGTAGCCGGTAATAGTTGGCATGTCCCTGCCGGTCCATCTGATTCTGTACGTGGTTTATACCGCCGTTGTAGGCAGCGGCCACAAGGGTCCAGGATTTAAGTTCGGCATACAACTGGTGCAGGTGACGGCAGGCAGCAACCGTGGATTTCTCCAGATCGTACCGCTCATCAACGTCGCTGTTTACGGTCAGACCCATGCTCCGGGCGGTGCCGGGCATAAACTGCCAGTAACCAGCCGCCCCGCGTGGCGATATGGCCCGGCCAACCAGTTCGCTTTCGGCAAGGGGCATAAACCGAAAATCGCGCGGAATTTTATGCTTACGAAGAATTGGGTCAATGACCTGAAAAAACGTCGATGCCCGCTTCCGCATATCGAACAGAGCCTGCGGATGAGCACCGTATGTGCGAAGCGTCTGTACCCACCGGCTCGATACCCGAGGGTTGTCTATGGGAACTTCTTCGCCACAAAAATAGACAGGAAAAACACGTTTGGTCGAGTCAACAACCAGGAGTTCGGGACTGTCTAAGCCACTCGTGACCTGTATAGTCCGGCTCGTATCAGGCCCTGTTTTGAGGGCTGCCATGAGCAATGATAAACCTAATTCCTTGATCAAAGTATGGGTAGTTACTGTGGTACTCTATGACAAAAAACCCGGTAGTGTCACACGGGTTTTTAGGTCTCACAAGTACGAAGGTATAAAGAGATACCCAGCTTTTCAACCCTTTGCTCTACGAATTATCCAACGGTATGGTAAAAATTAGGACTTTATCAACCCGAAACCCCCGCCACGAGCGTTAACTGGGCATAATTGTACTTTCCGGCAAAGTGATCAAACAGGGCCTTCACCCGTCCGTCGGGCACGCCCACAGTGGTTAAGCCGCGCTCGATTTCGGCCCGTTCGGTGGGCGTTACCAGCTCGTTCAGCAGCGTCTCGAGGTCGATGTCATACCCGCCTTTTGCCAACTGAACAAGGTGATTTATAATAGATGCGGTGGTCAGTTGCCGCTCGGTAGCTATCTCGTCCAGACTCATGCCCCGGTTAAACAAATCGAGGGTCAGTAACTGCGTTGATCCTTTGGGTTTACCGCCCGCTTCGGCTCTGCCGCGCACGTGATTTGTGATGGCTTCCAGAAACTGCCTGCCAAACAACTGGAGTTTGCGCTCGCCTACGCCACTCACATTGCGCAGGGCGTCGGGGGTGGTGGGTTTTTGCCGGGCCATGTCTTCCAGCGTCGTATCGGTAAAGACCACGTAGGCCGGTACGTTCTGCTCGTCGGCGAGCTGCTTGCGCAGCACCCGCAGTTGCTCGAAGAGTTCGTCGCGGGTGGCTTCGGTTTTGGTGCGCGTCTTTTCAACCACCTGCTTCGGCGCATCGTCGGGCCGGACGAGGTCAATTTTTCGGTTGCCGTACAAGACCTGATCGGCCAGAATACCCCGGCGCAGGGCGTAGTGATTGTCATAGGCAATCTCGATGACGCCGATGTTAATTAACTGGTGCAGGTAACTCCGCCACTCGTCAAAGCGCAGATCGCGGCCCGCGCCGTAGGTCTTGACCTGATCGTAGCCGCCCTGCATCACGGCCTGACTCCGCGACCCGCGCAGAATGTCGATGAGCAGGTTTATCGGTACGCGCTCGCCGGTGCGGATGATGGCCGAGAGGGCTTTCTGCGCCAGCACCGTACCGTCGATGGTGATGCGTGGGTCGCGGCATACGTCGCAGTTGCCGCACGGGTCGGGTAGTTCTTCCGAAAAGTACGACAGCAGAATCTGACGGCGGCAGGTGTGGGCATCGGCGTATTGCTGCATCCGTTCCAGCTTGGCCAGTTGCAAATCGAGATTGGCCGGGCGGTTCTCGTTCAGCATGTCCTTGTAGGTCGCTACGTCGGCAAAGCTGTAAAACAGGACCGTTTGCGCGGCTGCTCCGTCGCGACCAGCCCGTCCAATTTCCTGATAGAAACCCTCGATGTTCTTGGGCATGTTGTAGTGAATGACCCACCGCACGTTGCTCTTGTCGATACCCATTCCGAAGGCAATGGTGGCGCAGATAATCTTTACATCGTCGCGCAGAAACGCATCCTGCGTGCGGCTTCGGTCGGCGGGGTCCATCCCCGCGTGGTAAAAAGCTGCCCCAAAGCCTTTCTCCTGTAACTTGGCCGACAATGACTCGCATGATTTACGGCTCAGACAGTAGATAATGCCCGACGTATTGGGTTTCTGCTGCAACAGCCGCACAATTTGTTGAATGCGGTTCTGACCGGGCAGCACCTGCAAACTCAGGTTGGTGCGGTTAAACGACGCTACGAATATTGCCGGGTCAGTCATGCCGAGCCGCTGGGCAATATCCTGGCGCGTAAGTTTGTCGGCGGTGGCGGTCAGGGCAATAGTGGGTACGTCGGGAAACTGTTCCTTCAGCACGTTCAGCCGGGTGTATTCGGGCCGGAAGTCATGCCCCCACGACGAAATACAGTGCGCTTCGTCAATGGCGAACAGTGACACCTGCACCCGCCGGAGAAAGCCGAAAAACGACTCGGTGAGGAGTTTTTCGGGCGAAACATACAGTAGTCTGAGTTTGCCCGTCAGGCACTGGGCCTCAATATCGCGCTGCTCCCGGCTGGACTGCGTACTGTTGTAAAAAGCCGCCGGAATACCGTTCAGCAACAACGCACCGACCTGGTCTTTCATGAGCGCGATCAGGGGCGAGACCACCACCGTAATGCCGGGTAGCATGAGGGCTGGAATCTGGAAACAAACCGACTTGCCACCCCCCGTTGGCATCAGCACGAGCGTATCGCGCCCGCCCACAATAGACCTGATAATGTCTTCCTGCATGGGCCGGAAGCGGTCGTACCCGTAATAACGCTTTAAAAAATCAACGGGAGTCTGCTCGGTCAGCGTCATAGTTTTGGCGGGTGTCTATCCCCCAAAAATACGAAAAAACCGCCTACTGACCGCCACATTCGGCGGCCTGATGGTACGGGCTG
>JBBRUB010000078.1:0-9784 GCA_038248175.1 Cytophagales bacterium
ATGGTATTGGCGGTCAATAAAAAATCGGGCGTGGTAAACGGAAATAGCCGAACAGCCGGGTCGCCCTGCAACACCATCTGCTCGGCGTTGGCCAGCGTGTACCCACCCGGCGATTGTGCCAATACACGCCGGACGGTTTCCTGCTGCAACTGCCCAATGCTCTTACTCAACCAGCTACTATCGGCCAGAAGCTGGTAAAACGTTCGGCTGTACTGATCGAGGGTATTGACGTAGCCGAGGTGACTCTGTGCAATGCTGACGATGGCTCCGCGCCGGGGCGTCAGAATCCAGTCGGTGGTGAGGGTGGGGCGTCCGAAAAAGAAATTGCCGATGGCGCAGCCGTTGATGAGCAGGACCGGATAAAGACCCCGGTTGCGGTAGCCAAGTGCGTCGTTGGAGACGAAGCCAATGTCGAGGTCGGTTACGTCCAGCCCGGCATGACCAAAAAACGTCATCAGCCCCACGCCTTCGTTCACGGGTGTTTTTACGTCGAAAACCTCCGTGGGGGCGTCGGTCTGTTTGCTGATGGTCGTTACGGACGCGCCCAGCGATGCCCCCTCGGCCAGCGTTCGGTAGTTGTCCACGAGCGTTCGGAAAAGTTTGACTTCGCCCAGCGATTTACCGCCACTCAGGTGCAGGATGTTCTTGCGCCAGAGGGCGTTGGGCGGGGTTTGCTCATACTCAATGAGTTTTTCCAGATACCCCAGCACCTCAGCGGGCGTTCCGGCATTGACACGCCCCGTGGGCAGGGCCGGAACGCCGGGCGGAAACCCGTCTAAGCCCGCCGAAAAAGCCGCGTCAGAACTTGGGAAGCCCATTGTCATGACCAGATCGAGCGTGGTCCGGGCCGGGTTTTGTCGGATACCAGCGGCAGAACGACCGCGCCCCAGCAGAAGCAGATACTGCGGTTTCGGCCCCGCCTGACTTTGGCGAAACAACTGACCCAGAAACCGGCGGATGCTGAGCGGATGACGTTCGCCATAGCTGTACTGGTCAATGAGTTGCTGCATCGTCACAACCAGTGTGTCGAAATTTCCACCCGCTGCCGATGCCCGGTAGGCAGCGTATTGCCGCACTGCGTCGGGGTTTCCGGGTGTTGACTGCATCAGTGTTTCGTGACTGACAATGACGTAGGTAGGTTGCCGGTTACGGAAATCCCGGAACGTAACGCGCTGAATTTTCCCAACCGAATCGGGCGGGCCAACGCTCAGAATGGTACGCTCTGCCTGCGTGTTGCGCACTACCAAGCGGGCCGTATTGCCGGTCTGCAACGCGCCGATTCGCACCGGTGGGGCTGGGTCGGTGATGTCGAAGAAACGGATATTGGGTAACACGTTCCCGACAGACAGCAACGACCGCCCTGCCGGGTTGGGAATCAGCCGAAACACCCGCAGCGGTAGCCCTTCGGCAGAGATAGTTTGCGGATAGCGCAGGTGAATGAGCGACACCGAATACCGGTCCGGCCCCAGGTGGTCGGTTTGCGAAACGGTGGAAACAAGCAGCCGCCCATCCGGGCCAACGTCAGACCAGTTCAGGCTGTCGCGCAGGTAGGCGTTGTCATATTCGTTGAAATTGACCTGACCCAACCGCCGTAGTTGGTTGGTTTGAGAACCCGCCGAGCTGGTGACGCGGTGGCGGGTAAAATCACGACCGGCTAACAGGATGGCGAGTTGTGGAACCGGACCTGAACTGGCAGACCCAGCCAATTCAGGCCGGGTACGAAAAGCATTATACAGCGTAAACTCGTTGGTGTAGGAAACGCCATTCTGTTGGATAGGTCCGGTATGGCCTTCGCCGGGTTCATAATGGCTGTATTCTATTTTGGGAGCCGAACCAGCCGCGTAGCCAGGGTACGTACTGGTAAACAGCCGCACATCATCCGCCCAGTGAAATGACTCCGGCGTCAACCCGGCCATAACTGTATCAGTGTACATAGCCACGCGCCGACCGGGTTGGCCGCTGGTGCGCCAGGTCAGAAAATACGCTGTAGTATCGCTGAACAGGCTGAAATACGTATGTGGCTGCGCGGGCAGGCCGTTGGGACCGCTGCCCCGGTACAGGGCCGAATCGGCCAGGCCGTCGTTACCGCGCCCGTAAAATTCGAGGTAATCGCCGGTATCGAATCGTCTGTTGGCTTCGCCTGTTACGGTAATGGCCTGTTCAACGCCCCGGTGAAAAAGCTGGATAGTGCGCGGGTCAATCTGGTCGGTAGAAATGCCCGCCCGCTGTAATTGCGGCTGAGTGATGCGGTACAGACCGGCTTTGGCAATGGGGATTTTGTAATACGGTTGTCCGTAGTCAATCCACTCGTTGCCAGCGGGCTGCTGCGCGAGGGCTGCCGCTGTCACAAGCAGAAGTAAGGGTAAGTAGCGCACGGGCCGAACCTACGAAAAATCACCACTCAACCCAACTTATTGACCATTAATCCTAAAAATCTAAACGTAACGGCTTGGTACTTTGTATTACATAGTACCTTATGCTACCTTTGATATACCAATTGTGAATGAGCGAATGAGTGAATGAGTGAATAGTTGCTGACGCACGAGAATTGACGTAGAGTGCTACATGCGTCAGCCTATTCACTCACCGGAACGCCGGACCATCACAATTCACTCATTCGCTCATTAAACCAAGCGACATGAATATAGAAAATGCTCAGGTGCAGATGCGGAAGGGAATTTTAGAATTCTGTATCCTGCACATCATATCGCGGGGCGAAATATACGCGTCCGATATGCTCGACGAGCTGACCTCCGCCCGCATTATGGTGGTAGAAGGAACGCTCTACCCCTTACTGACCCGCCTGAAAAACGCCGGACTGCTCGACTATAAATGGGTCGAGTCCACCTCCGGGCCCCCGCGTAAGTACTACCTGCTGACCGAACTGGGCCGCAACTCGCTCACCGCCCTGGATGATACCTGGCAGGAACTGTCCGAATCGGTCAATTCCATTGTCGGCAAAACGGCGAAGCACCAGAAACCCGAAAATGGCATAACGCTCGTGGGTGTGTCTGTTGGCGCAGCCCCCGCTATTTCTTCCTCAAAACCAGACCTAAACCAGTAATCCCGGACGGTCCTCCAACCGCATTACGACCATGAAAAAGACTATCAGTATCAACATCAGCGGGGTTATCTTCCACATCGAAGAAGATGGCTACGACAAGCTCCGCCAATACCTGACCTCAGTACAGCAGTATTTCTCGACCTACGAAGACAGTCAGGAAATCGTGACCGATATCGAGAATCGTATCGCCGAAAGACTTCTTGCCAAGCTAAAAGCGGCTGGGAAACAGGCGGTTTCGCTCGATGATGTGAACGAACTCATTGCGGCTATGGGTACCGTATCGGACTTTGAAGCCATCGAAGACGAGGAGGTGTTAGTCACCGCCGGTGGCCGCAACTCTGCCCAGCCTGGATTGACCGGGCCGCGTTCGACTGGATCTCAAAACCCCGGCCCGCAACCTGCCGGTTCGTCATCGGGCTACGCCGGACAAAACCCCGGCGCGGGGGCTTATCAGCAACCCCGTCGGCTGGTGCGTGATTTGAACCGGAAAACGCTCGGTGGTGTGGCGGCTGGTCTGGCCCATTATTTCAACATCGATGTGGTATGGGTACGGCTGATATTCGTAGCCTTAGTCGTTGGTTTACCCGCGCTGGTGGGTGCGTCGAATGGCGACGGCGATTTTACGGGTGGCCTGAGCGGCTTCACGGTCATCGTCTATATCGCGATGTGGATTGCCCTGCCCGGCGTGGCGGGTATCGAAGAAGACAAAACCGTCAAGAAATTCTACCGCAATCCCGACGATAAGGTGCTGGGGGGCGTGGCATCGGGTATTGCTGCTTATTTCGGTATCGACATCGGTGTGGTGCGGCTGCTATTCGTGCTGGGTATCGTGTTCTTCGGGGTCGGTTTTCTCTTGTATGTCGTGCTTTGGATAATTTCTCCGGCTGCCAATACGCTCACCGAAAAGATGGAAATGCAGGGTCGTCCCATTACGCTCTCGAACATCGAATCGAGCATTAAGCAGAACCTGAACATCCACGAATCGCCCCATAACGAGAGTACGCTGACCAGAATTCTGCTGTTTCCGTTCCGGGCCATTGCCACCATTATTGGCGGGCTTGGCAGTGCGCTGGGGCCGCTGATGAACGGCGTCGTGTCCATCGTTCGGGTATTTGCCGGGATTATAATGCTGGTGCTGGCCTTTGCCGGGATGATTGTTTGCCTGACGCTACTCGGCGCGGGCCTCGGACTTTGGTCGAGTACGTCGTTCGGTCCCGGTGGTTTTCCGGTCGATTTGTTCCGGGCAGATATTACCGCGCCAATGGTCGTGTCGGCGTTCGCGCTTGGGATATTACCCGCCTTCGGGCTGGCCGTGTTGGGTATCATGCTTATTTCTAACCGTACCGTTATTAGTGGTCGTACCGCCATCACGTTAGTAGTAGTTTGGTTTGTGGCCCTGCCCCTCTTTTTCACCACTGCCGGGCCGCTGTTGCGAAGCTTTCAACGTAGCGGTACGGTTGAGGAAACAAAGGTGCTGAACGTTGCGGGCAGCACCCCAACCTTCGCCATCAACGATATTGACGATGAATACGACAACTGGGGAACCCGACCATCTATAGAGCTGAAAGGCTACGACGGAACTACGGTTAACCTTGTGCAGACATTCAGGGCGCAGGGCAGTACCCGTGCCAACGCCCAGAAAAATGCCCGGATGCTGCGCTACAATTTTGCCGTGCGTGATTCGGTCGTGCGTTTCGATGACGCCGTGCAAATGCGGGGGCGGTTTCGGGCGCAGGACCTGGACATGGACCTGATGATTCCCTACGGAAAACCGTTTCGGATGACGTCCGAATTTGCCCGCTATGTTCGCAATCGGTTTGGTGAAAAAGAAATTGATCGGATGAAGGCCAGCATCTGGCAGTTCAGCCGAAACGATTCCGGGGAGGACGAACTCGTGTGCATCAATTTCCCCCGCGAAAAAGACCGCGACGCTGACAGCGAAGACCGCGACGTAACTGACATCAACGACGAGGTACAGAACGCCATCACCAGCGAACTCGGCGACGATTTTGACGACATCGGCAGCAACACCCGGCAGTTCAGCGTCAGCGATTTCTCGAAAGTTGACGTGGGTGGAGCGTTCGTAGTCCGGTTTCGCAAAGGCGATACGTTTAAAGTTGTGGCCGATGGGCGGGACGAAGACCTCCGGGACGTAGAGGTGAAGGTACGCGGCAATAAACTCGACGTGTCGATGGACCGCAAAGGATTGTTTGACTGGAGCAATCACGAGCGCGTCGGCCTAACCATTACCATGCCTGCAATAGTTGAACTGGAGCTGTCAGGCGCGAGCAAGGCCAATTTGACTGGTTTTGGTCCACAAAACAGCTTGAAAATTGATCTGAGCGGGGCCTGCCGCACGGTATTCGACGGCGATGTGAAGAACCTCTATACCGATCTGTCCGGCGCGTCTAACCTCGTCATGCGGGGCCGTGCCAGCCGACTGGAAGCTGACCTGAGCGGAGCCTGCAAAATAGAAGCTACAAGTATGCAGATTGACCGGGCCAAAGTAAATGCCAGCGGAGCGAGTCGTGCTACGCTGGGGCAGGTTGGTAAGCTGGAATCCAACACGTCGGGCGCGAGTAAAGTAACGCGGGAGTAACGGATCGAAGCTATTAAACGGCGTGAGTCACTCCGTTAGAATTCGGAGTGACTCACGTTAAATGTTGGTACACCTATGCCACAGCTACTTTCTGCGAGCGGAGCCAGTCCGGTTTGGTAGTACGGATAGTGGCTTTTAACTCGTTCAGCATGGCGTACAGGCCGTAGTAAGTGCGGTTCACGTACAGGCCATCCTGCGAGCCGCGCACCACTTTGGAAGAGCGCAGTTCTTCAAGTTTCGACAGGTTCTCTGCGAAGGCATAGACACGGTTAAAGTACCCGTCGTCGCCAAAGTTGAACTCCTCCACGGCGAAGGGCGCGCCCAGCATCTCGATCATCTGCACGAATAACTCGGAGAAAAACTTGCGGTCCTGTGCGGAGTCCTGCGGCACCAGAAATTCCAGATTCTCAAAAATATCCTGCGTCAGTACGGGGTCCAGAATGGTGTCGGGGTTGATGAGCCGGAAGTAATTGTCATAGTAATACTCCGGGATAACCTTCACACAGCCAAAGTCAATAACGCCCAGCGTCCCGTCGGGCCGCATCAGGAAATTGCCAGGGTGTGGGTCGGCGTGTACTTGCCGGAGGGTGTGAATCTGGTAGTCGTAAAAATCCCAGAGCAACTGTCCAATCCGGTTGCGGGCTTCCTGACTGGGGTTAGTGGCCAGAAACTCTTTCATATGCAGACCATCCAGCCAATCCATCGTCAGGATACGCTTGCTGGACAGTTCAGGGTAGTATTTCGGAAATACCAGCCCGTCGATATGAGCGCAGGCTTCGGAGATTTCAACGCTGCGCCGGAGTTCGAGGTCGTAGTCGGTTTCTTCGAGGAGTTTGCTTTCTACCTCGCCCATGTAGCGGTCAATCTGCCGTTCGTCCAGTTTCAGCAGCCGAATGGCGAGGGGCTTGGCAATTTTCAGGTCGGAACTGACGGCATCGGCCACGCCGGGGTACTGCACCTTCACGGCGAGTTTCTTTCCGTCTTTCCACGCCACGTGTACCTGCCCAATACTGGCCGCGTTGACCGAATCGATATCAAACGTATCGAACAGCTCGTTCGGTGATTTGCCGAAATACGTGCGGAACGTCTTGACCACCAGCGGCCCCGACAGCGGGGGGGCCGAGTACTGCGCCATCGTGAACTTGTCGGAGTAGGCCACCGGCAAAATACCCCGGTCCATACTCAGCATCTGCGCCATTTTCAGCGCTGAGCCTTTTAACTCGCTCAGTGCGTCGTAGATGTCAGCCGCGTTGTCTTTGTGCAGATCATCTTTCGATAGGCTGGGGTCAAGGAGTTTCCGACTGTAGTGTTTGATATAGTTGCCGCCAACCTTTACGCCGGCCTTCATGAACTGGCTGGCACGGGCAACTTTGGTCGTCGGGACGGAGGTTTGGGTTTTCATAAGTCAATGAGCGAATGAGTGAATTGTGAATGAGTGAATAACCTGCGGCTTCAGCTTACCAGCGTCAGCCATATTCATACATTCGCTCATTCACTCATTCACAATTATTTATTTTGGTAAACGAATTTGGCGAAGTCGAAGAGGGTATCCAGTGGCGAACGGCCAATGAGGTCGAAGGATGTGTTAACGGCTTTTTCGATGGCGGTGTCTGTCTTCTCGAAGTTTTTGCTGACGTCTTTAAGCCAGAAATCGAGCAGAAACAGCGTTTGGCTCCAGAGTGCCTTGGGGTAGCGATCGGTCACGAAGGGGCGTGGCTCCACCTCTTTGCTTTCGCGACCTTCGGCCAGCAAATCGCGGGCGTAATCGTTAAACGCATCTTTAAAGGGGTGCAGCACCCGGCTATTAGCCGTGGCTCCGCGGCCCGACCGCATTCTGGCCCGTTCGATGGGCGTGGCCGTTGCCGGAATCTGACGGATGCGATTATAGCTGTACGTAGCAAAACTGCGCTGTGCTTTCAGCAACTCGATCCAGGTATAATAAAAGGCCAGTAGTTTCTCACGTACTGAATAATTCTGATACGTTTCATCGGCTTCGACGGTGGTTTTGGCATTCTGAAAGAACGCCAGCCAGACATCGGCTTCAATAGCGTCAAAACTGCCGTAATGCGTATAGAACTCGGCTTCGCTCAGTTTCAGTTTTTTGGCAAAGGCAAAGACGGAGGTGGGTTGGTGTCCGTTTTCAAGCACGTAATCAGTGTATGACTTACGGATTTTTTCGAGCGTTTCCATGCACTTTTAACGGTCTGTGTTGTTGAAAAGTTTGGCCGTTTCTACAAACAAACCAGCGAATATCCCGGCGTCCGAATCAGGACTTTACACGTAACTTTGCGTACTTTGCGTTCAAAAACTATGACACAAAGCATGAAAATTTCTTCAATTCTCGGTGTAGTTGTTCTAAGCACACTGCTGACGCTATCGGTTGCGGCCCAGTTCATGCCCGGTGGGGGCGGTATGAGGCAGCGGGGTATGGGTCAGGGTATGGGTCAGGGTATGAACCAGCAAACCGGCCCGCAGCGACCTATGATTCCCAATATTGCGGGCGACATGGCCAATAAAGAAACGAAGTGGCTGAAAGAAAACCTGACTTTAGACAAAGAGCAGGCGAAAGCGGTGAAGAAACTCAATAATGAGTATGCCGGTCAGCAACAGGAAGCCATCAAAGATATGGTGGGCAAAGACGGCAAGCCCGGCCCCGAAATTCGTGAGCAGATCCAGGATATGATGGTCATGCTGAACGAAGAAAAAGAAGACCAGCTCAAAACCATCCTGACGCCGGAGCAATGGACAGCGTACCAGACTAAAAAACCGCAGATGCAAAAAGAAATTGGTGGTTTTCGTCCCGCACCCAAAGGCTTAGCTGCCCAACCCGACTCGGCTCAGGCAGCCAAGCAATAGCCAGATTCAATCCAGCTCCGTCACGTACGCGCCCATCTGCCGGACGGAGTAACAGGCGATACCACGTTGCCTGGCGTCGGCCAGCAGTTTATCGGTCAGCGGGGTGCGGCTCGAATCGTCGAAGATAATATGCCGGGCCACTACGCGGTTGGTCAGTTCGTCCCATTCGCGCAGGGCGTTGCGCCGAATGATGAGGTAATCGACCACGGCGGGGAGCCGCCAGCGCGAATAACCGCTAAGTCTGTTGACCAGCAGAATTGTTTTGCCCTGCCAGACCCAGAGCGTGTAGTCTTTATGACGATAATAAGCGGGTACAGTTTTTAACGAGTCGGCGCGGACATTGGCGATGGTCAGTTCCTTAACGCCCCACTGCCCAAAGGTATTTTTGAGGTAGAAATCGTAGGAACGCGTGTCGGTGGTGTCGAGGTCGGTGAGCAGGGTGCTGCGATGCCCGTCGGTCAGGCTTACGGCCGTGCGGTGAGGTAAAAAATGAACTGCCAGCCGCCGTTGGTGGGTTTGCTCGTAATCCAGCCAGACGGTCAGCCCGGCCAGAGCAACAGCAGTCGTGCAGGTGGCCCACAGGTAGGCCCGCTGCCGGGTCAGCAGCAGAGCCACCCCGCACAAAATTACGGCGTAAACCAGCAGCAGGGCCACGGGCGAGAGCCACAGCCCGGTCCAGGCCGCGCCTGGCAACTGCCCCGTATGACTCACCACGTAATTGAGCAGCCACGCCACTTTTTGCAGCAGGAACCCCGCTACGTCGTTGAGGTACGGAACCCAGCTAACGGCCAGCGTCGCCATTGCCAGCGGCAATAAAACAACCGACAGCACCATCACGGCAGGATTAGCCAGCAGAAAATACGTGGGAAACTGGTGAAAGTAATAGACGCCCAGCGGAAAGGTAATCAACTGCGCCACCAGGGCCACCGCCGTAAGTTCCCAGACGTAGTTGACCACTTTGTACCGAAACGCTAACGTTTGCACAAACGTGGACTGCCACGAGCCGATGCCCGCCACCGCGAGGTTGGACAGCTGAAAACCCGCTGAAAACAAACTGTACGGGTCCACGCAGAGGATAAAAAACGCCGACGCGCCCATCGTGTTCAGCAACTGCTGCTGCCGCCCGGCTGCGTGGGCAATAATCAGCACCGTAAACATCCCCGCCGACCGCAGCACCGGAGCCGACATGCCTGTGACCAGTACGTAAAACCACAGAATGAGCAGTTGCAATCCGGCCATGAGTAACCTGCCACGGGGCCGCTTCA
>JBBRUB010000079.1:0-9768 GCA_038248175.1 Cytophagales bacterium
GATGAAGGGGCTGGTGTGATTACTTCATTAATGTCCGAATCTGGCTTTCTTCCTGTCCTTGCTCAATTAGATACGGTTCTACGGATTCGTTCAGAGTGCCGAAGTCTAACTCGGTCTGGTAAACCTGCTTTGGCGAAATCGTCATCTTTTCCATTACTCGCTTTTTGTATTGTGTATCCGTATTGCCAAGCAGCATTTCGCCTTTGCTTTCCAGCACATAGACTAACTCCAAACTACCGTCGGGACGTTTTTTTGCCGCCACGAAATCGGGTCGAATCTTGTTGCGTCGCCAGCCCTGAATGGCGTACCAGCCCCGGCTTACCTTATTTCTGAACCACCACAGAATGGTATTTTGCCGGTCCAGAATATCGCTTACTTTCCGTTCCAGTGTGTTCATCGACGTAGCGTCCACGTCGTCGTAGAGGTAGTATTTGTAGGAAGCCGGTACGCGGTCAGGCGTGATCGTGTCCTGAAAAGGAATGCAAAAACCTTGTGTTGGATGGTCGCTGATGGCCAGTATCAATTGATTTTGAGCCACCAGCCGGTCGAAAATTGCTTCTTCCTGCCGCCGTTGTTCGCTGGTAAGCAACCGGATAAGTTCGGCAACGAGGTAACTGAAATGCTGGGCCACGCAGTCAGAACTCAAAGCCATATTGAGTTGTCCGATGAGTTTGTTCGACAGGATACGCGCCAGAAACGGATTGCCTGCCACTTCGTTGACGCGCCGGGTCAGGTACGTGAGCGACGTAGCGCGTTCGTTGGCCATTGCTTTGTCGCCCGATATGAAAACGGCGTGGCTTGCCGCATCCAGTGAAACCGTGACTACCTGCCGCTCAAGGGTTTCTTCGCTCAGCGAGTTTGCTATCTCTGTCAGCCAGGCAGTTGTCAGCGCGAAATCAGCGAAGTTGAGCGCGGGTCTGATGTCAAGGTCGTAGCTGAACCGGCGTTCAGAGTCGCCTGAAACAACCATCCAGACGGGGAGGTAAAATGCGGTGGTATCCTGAGCGAATTCTTTGCGGATTTGCACCGTCTTGGTAACGAGCTGCGCGGCTGCTCCGTCAACTTTTACGCTTTGCTGAAGCAGGTCTTCCAGCCCCTCATCGCGGAAACTGTTGCGTATTTTTGCCAGAAGTTCGCTGGTTTCTCCCTTTGCATAATAGACGTAACTCTCGTCCAGAGCGGGTACGCCGAACTTGCGGGCGTAGGGCTGACGCAGAATCCGGCCTACCAACTGCGTCATGCTGCTGTTAGAACTGACGTTTGGAATAATGCCCAGAATGTAGGTGAACGAGAAATCCCAGCCTTCTTTCAGGGCTTCTTTGGTGATCAGGTAGCGAACAGGGCAATCCCGCGCAAATAAGTCCACGTCTTCAATATCATTCTGCGCACTGGTTTTGATGGCAATCTGATCGTCGGGAATGCCCAGTTCAAGTAAAAACTCTTTTACATCCAGACTATGAACGCCGGCTTTGCCCCGCTGATTGGCCCCCGTCGATTCAACCTGAATCAGAGCCGCCGGACGTACGTACAGACCTTGTTGCGCCTGTACCCGTAGCGCGTCGGCTTCGAGGGCATCGCGTTTTTTCTGAATTTCGCGGAGCATTTCCCGCCATAGACCGCTGCGGTCGTCGGTTTGCTGATTGCCGGGTGGTATGATGTGCATATCCAGCTTCACCATGTCTTCGGCTTTCAATTCCAGCCCCGTAAT
Organism: Cytophagales bacterium; assembly: GCA_038248175.1. GTDB lineage: Bacteria > Bacteroidota > Bacteroidia > Cytophagales > Spirosomataceae > Spirosoma. The sequence continues at coordinate 1,709 of JBBRUB010000079.1, forward strand.
CGTTACCAGAATGTTCATGCCCACTTTGGGCGTGGCCGAAAACCCAACCACCATCGAGGGGTTCAGGCTATCAATAGTTTTGCGGGCCGCGTCGGAATATACTTTATGAATTTCGTCGATGATTATCAGCGGGTTGGTTAACCGAATAGCGTTGCCGAGACTGGTACGGACGAGCGGAAAATCGGCCCGCGATACGTCGCTGATCACGTCAAGGTTGGGTACCTGTTTCAGCAGGTCGCCGTGCAGGTCGTAGCGATTATCGGGCGGAAAAAAACTGTCGTATCCCCCGCTGTCCTGAAATACTTTCAACCCGTCGCGGCCATTAACGCGGCTGATGGATTGAATCATGACGAAGAGTACCACGAGGTTCTCGGCCAGGTCCTGCCCGGTAAGACGCTGCCCTTTTTCCAGAATAAGCGTGTGGCCTCCGCTGCACTGATCCAGCAACTGCCGCAGGTATTGGCCTTTGTCGCGCAGCCGGGCTACGGTTTGGGTGTAAATGGTTTCGCTCGGAACTACCCAAACCACCAACCCCGTTCGGCGACGCGCAAACTCGTTTTGGTATTCGCGAATGGTCTCAACGGCCAGCAGCGTTTTGCCGCCCCCGGTGGGCACCTTGATGCAGACACGCGGATAGGCCGCGTCGAGACCATTGATGGCCGCGTCGGGCTGGAGCAGGTTGAGGTCCGAAAAGGTTTGCTGTACCCAATTAACCGCCGACGTGGCTGGTATCAGATAGCGTAGTTCTTCAGGAACTGTGGCCCGCAGTTTCTCCTGATCGGCGGTGGTTTTGGCTGCCGTTTGCCGGTTGATCTGGGCCGTTTGCAAAAACCGTTGCAGGACCGATACAACTTTGGTCTGGTAGTCTTTTAAAATCATTTCAATTAACGGACCTCTATTAACGATGAACCCCTCCGGGGTATGGCAATTGCCCGGCTCTCTCTGTCCTATCCCGTAGGGATTGACGGTTGATAGTATTGAATGTGTCTCGTCTTCATTCTACCAACCGTCAATCCCTCTGGGGTAAAGCAATTGCTTATCTCTTCTTTCGCTCTACTAACCGCAAATCCCTACGGTATAGACGGCTATGATGTTAGATTAGCACCCGTTCATTCGTAAAAATCGAACAGGTATTTTTCATCGTAGGCGACATCGAACTTTTCAAGAAAAAGCAGGTATTCTTCCCGGAATGTGCGTTTTTGGTGGTGTTCTTCCTGATTCAGAATGTACTGTACTACGTTGTTAATCTGCGATTTGCCGTAGGTAAAGGCACCAAAGCCTTCCTGCCAGTAAAACGCGCCTTTGACGAAGCCCTGTTCTTTAATCCACAGCGAGGTAGCCCGTTTTATGTCGTGTACCAGGTCAGATAAGGGCAGGGTGGGCGAGAACCCCACGAGTATGTGAACATGATCGGGCATACAGTGAATGGCCATGAGTTTTTGGCCGCGCTCCTGCACAATACCTGTAATGTAGCGGTGAAGGTTTTCTTTGTGTTGCCGGGGAATCAGGTTTTGGCGGCCTTTGACCGCAAAAACGAGCTGGGCGTAAAGTTGGGTGTAGGTATTGGGCATGGATGCGTTGGTTTTGTTATTACGAACGGAAAACCCCGCCGGGGTAATGGGTTTGGGTGGTGGTGTTTTCTATGAACGGAGAACCCCGATGGGGTAATGGATTCGGGTTGGTTACACGGCGTTGTTGGTACGAACGGCAAACCCCGCTGGGGTAGTGAATGGGTTGGTTATATGATGTTGTGTTTTTACGGATGGAGAACCCTTCTATTGACCGAAAACCCCGCTGGGGTTAACCTTCACCCCAGCGGGGTTTTCGGTCAATAGAAAATGATTCGATATTCGTTTACCCCATAGGGGTTCTCGGTTAATAGAAAATCCGATCCCGGACCATGTCTATTACCCCATCGGGGTTTGCCGTTAATCATGCCTGCCGCTGGAAAAGGTTGTACGGAATGCCCACGAACTCGATTTGCCAGGCTTCGAGGTGTTCATCGTCTAAAAAGCAGGCGGGGGCATACACCACAATTTTCTTTTTGGGGTGTGCCGTGTGCATGGCCTGCGCCAATGACAGATTCAGGGCCAGTTTGGTGAGTGCCTGATAATCTGACTCATAGACAAGGTAAATGGCGCGATTGCCCGCCGTGCCCACAAAATACGTGTCGGGATCAGGGGCTGAATTTTCTGACAAATTTTCTCCGGTGCAGAGGTAATATACGTAGCGGGCAAAGGTCAGGAAAGGCGGCAACTGCCCGGACAGTAATGTTTCGGCATCGAGGGCCTGCCCCACCTGCCAGTACGCAAACCCGGCACGGTAGCCAAATTTGTCGATGGCCCGGTGCAGCCGTTCACGGGTAATGTCGCGGCAAATGTTTTTGTCGGGTTCCTGCGCCGAGGCTTCGGGCATCTGAATCAGGATAAACCGCCGGTTGCCCGGAACGCCGGACCGGCCGTCTTCGCGGTTCAACTCCATCACGGCCTGCCCCGTTGTTCCCGACCCCGCGAAACTGTCTAAAATGATGTCGTCATCAACAGTTGTCTGCTTTATGAGTGATTTGACGAGCGAAACGGGTTTAGCGTAGTTGAATACTGAGCCGCCTAACAAATCTTGAATTGTTCGTGTTGCTTCGGTATTCATTCCAACATCGCTGATCCAAGTCGAAACCGGATTCTTGTCACTTTTTAAGTCGTTCTTAAATCTCTTCAGTAAGGGTCTTTTATCTGTTTCTTCGGGAAAAATCACCCGTTTTTCTTCAATCAACTTAGCCATAGATTCCGGGATGTATGCCCATACTCTATTTGGATTGGCTGAGTAAACTTTATCCGTTGTTGGATCAGTCAAATCGTAAAACTGGTTTGGTCGCTGAGAACTGTTCATACCAACCGTCAAATCCCCCGTCGTCCAGTCTCCTCGCTCATCATCATCTGGATTACTGTAGCTACTATACGTTTTCGCTTCTCCTTGAAAATCGTCTCCATTCGCTTTCTGATAACATAGAACATACTCGTGGTCAGTGGATATATTCTTGTCAGCCATAGCTGATGAGGAACGTCTCTTCCAAACGAATTGAGCTAAGAAGCAGTCTTCAGTGAATATTTCATCAAGAAGCATTTTCAGGCTTGAAACTTCATAATCATCAATACTAACAAAAATTACCCCATCGTCGGCCAGCAACTCGCGCAGGAGTTTCAGGCGGGGCGTCATCATGCAGAGCCATTTATCGTGGCGGGTTAGGTCGTCGCGGCCCACGGTTTTGCCGATCCAGTCGTTGACGAGCGGGGAGTTGACGTTGTCATTATAGACCCAGTTTTCAGAACCCGTGTTGTAGGGCGGGTCGATGTAAATGCACTTTACGCGCCCGCCAAACTGCGGCAGCAGGGCTTTCAGGGCCAGCAGATTGTCGCCCTCGATGAGCAGGTTATTCAGCACCGGTGCGGTGGTTTCTTCTGTGCTTTCGAGCTTAATTTGTTCGCCGTTTTTGGGCGTCAGGTCGGGTTGATAGCCGAGCGCGTCGGCAGGTTCGAGGGTGTGATACGGAATGGCTAAGTGGTGATTCCAGACGGAAGTTTTGCCTTTAAACTGTAGCGTTGGCATGAAAACGGGGGTGTTAATCGTATTGGCCAAAGATACGGAATATCACCCCTACGCCATCGCCCGCGCTAAAATGCCGCCCGCGAAGCCTCAGTTCTACTCCAGAGGGGTTAGCGGTTAATAGAATGGGTATGAATGTAAATAAGCTCAATACCCCGGCGGGGTTCTCGGTTAATTGACTACCTGTATATAGTCGAAAACCCCGCTGGGGTAGAGACGAAATCTGGTGCCGTTCAGCTATTAACTGCGAACCCTTACAGGGTAAAAACTGCTTAAATCAACTGAATTGACCCCACCCGCTCCTGCTCTACGCGCCCGCTTGTGCGTAACAACTCGGCGTATAGGGCGGCTTCGGGGGTGGTTAGGTTGGGGAGGGGCAGGGGCATGAACGGGCTGCCGGTTTGGCCGGTTTCGAGGTAATTATATGCCCAACCATGTCAGGTGTACTCCTGCTAAAAACTCTTCATCGGCCAGTCCATCAGTACTGACAATACGCGAGGTTAGTCCTATCATCAACGGCTCATGGTGGTCAGTCAGAAAGGTATTCAGTTGCCTGACCAATGGTAACAATGTTTCAATTTGCGTGTCTTTGGAGCGGAGAAGGCAGAAGGTAAAAGCTGTCAAAGTTGGTATCGAGTACAATTAGTCCCTCCCGGATGTGGTTGGCTAACTCCCACATACTGACTACGCAAACATAGACGGTATCGGCTTGCTCAATCCGTTTTCTGGCGGTTGGCGATAATGCCTTCTGATTTCGGGTAAGGTAGTCCAGAACAATGGTGTCGATGATTATCTCGTCCATCAGAAGCTGAAGTTTCCCTCACCGGTGCGAATGTCTTTTTCCCAGATGTTATCGGGACTTTTACCGAAAAACGGTTTCAGCGTCGAGTTATCCAGGTCGCGCTTCTTTTTTGGTCTCGCTGCTTTAACCAATTCACGGGTCTGAATGGATTTGTCGGTTTTCATAACTGACAAGATTAGTGAATATCAAAGTTACGCAATCTGTTCGTTACCCCTCACGCCATGGCCCGCTTCAGAATGCCGCCGATGAAACTGCCGAGGAAGGTCAGGATCATGGAGCCGTAGAGGTTGAAATTTTCGAGGTCGATTTGCCCGCTGTTGGTGGGTTTGTCGGTGAAGAGCGTGTAGCCGAGGTAGAGCGTAACAGCCTGCAAAATGGCCAGCGACCAACCCTTGCGCGGTTCGGCAAAGCCAATGGCCGCGGCAGAACTGGTCGCCATCAGGTACGGCCAGTGAATAACCGGCGACTGTTTCACGACGAACAGCAAGAGCAAACTATTCAGCAACACAAAGGCAGCATTGGTCAGCAGACGTCGGTCAAAAAACGCAGTTGGCGCGTCTGTCTGGTTGGTGGGGCGGTTTTTGGCCTGTTCTTCCAGTGCAATGGCCTGATCCAGATCGTGCTGCGCTTCCTGGGGCTGGTCGAGTTTCTGGCGGGCCAGGCCGCGCCAGTAGTACGGCATGGCGTCGCGGCCCTGCGAGTGGAACACGGCTTTGTCAAATTCAGCAAATGCCGCTGGGTAATCGGTCTGATCGTAAAGAATCCGGCCAATCTCAACGTGAATGTCAGGTACGGTATTGTCGTAGGTATCACCGGTGATTAGATCGGACAGGGCGGCTTCGCTGTCGCCGAGGGCCAGTTCGCATTTAGCCCGGTAGAGATACGCCACGCTCCATTGCGGGTGTTGCAGAAGCTGCTGATCGAAATACGCCCGCGCCGATTCGATCTGCCCGCTTTCGAAGAGTTTGATTCCCATCTGCAACTGGTCAGTTTCTTTGTCTGCTTTGGTGCGCAAATCGGCGTAGTAGCGCAGGTAGATGATGTAGCTGAAAATGGCTATCGTAATGAGCAGTTCCATTTTTTTTGATGTAGGATATATAGTTGACGCAGGACATATCGGCATTAGCCATACATCTTACATCATACATAGTCAAAACTCCCAGCTTATGCCTGCGCCCAGTGCATATTGCCGGGTGAGTGGTATCGGCGAGGCAGACACACCTACGCGGGGCTGGCGCATCATTTCGTTATACCTGCCAACGGCTTTATTTACCTGACTGTTTCCAATAATGCCAAGCGTCAGCGAAGCCACTACCGATCCGCCGTAAACTGTCCAGTAGGCGCCGTTGGTGGTGTTCCGGTTTAGCAGGACGTATCCAAGCGGTATCAGCCCAACGATGCGGCTGAGGGTGGTCATGGTCCTGAAGGTTTGAAAATGGTGCGTAACGGTGCGGTCGTTGAGTTCGTAGAATGGCACTTCCAGCGAATAGGGCGAGGATAGTTTCTTGCCGCCGTAGAAATACACGCTGCTAACGCCCCCGCCAATGGCCCGCTCAATGGGCATCAGGTGCGCCGGAATCGGTTCGCTCCGGTAATGCGCCGTATCGTCCCCCCGCCGACGCTGGGCGTGGGTCGTGAACGAAAGCAGGAAAAGCAGGGGGAGGAGATATTTCAAGAGTGTATGATGCGATTAAACTTCGTCAGAGAAAACGTCGGGTATAAGCAATTTATCGTCTCCGTTCTCGTGCATCTGCCGAAACGATTCTTCCCACCTTTCTCGTGGTTGCTTCAAACTGGATTTCCTGCTCTGGCGTTGGTCCAGATCGTCTTCTGCTTGTTTATCGAGATCATTTATTTCCTTTTCCATGTCGGAATCAAGTTTGTATCAAATGTAACAAGCCTGTCACCTAACCGGGCAACAGGCTTGCATTATAGCAATGGATCAGCCGCATCACTTCACCACCAGCGTTCCCTGCATGAGGGCGTAGTGGCCGGGGAATGAGCAGACGAACTGGTAGTTACCCGGCGTTGTGGGAGCCACGAAATAAATGTTCTCGACAGATTCGGGTTGCAAAATGTTGGTGTGGTACAGCACGTCGGGCGTGTTGGGGACGTAGTTCATTTTAGGGCCGTTCAGGTTCAGCCGCAGGGCGGCTTCGCCCACGTTGTTTGCCTGGCCGGGTTTGGTAATCACTAAGTTGTGCAACATGTCGTCGTTGTTGTTGAAGACGAGTTTGATGCGATTGCCGGCCTTCACCTCCAGCTTATCGACGTCGAATTTCAGGCCTGGTTTGGTGCCGATGGTAAGCGTCTGATCGGGGCCGCTGGTCCAGTCGGTGGGCATGTCGGTGATGCGTTTGGCGTTTGCTTTGGCCGGAGTACCTGCTTTCATGCTGCCCGTCTTAGTCTTAGCCATTGCAGGCATGGCGTTCGATGCACTCGCCATCATTGCGCTGTGGTCATGGGTGGGCATGGCGGGTAGTTTCGCTACGTCGATGCGGTTGCCGGGGGCTATGGCGTTGAGGGTGTAATATCCTACCGGGTGTAGCACTGACAACCCGCCCGACGCTGATTTTATACCTTCCACTTTTATTTCGTGAATGTATCCTTCGCGCAGGGCGGTGTCGGCCACAATCCGCGCACTCATGCCGTCGGCGGCTACCACAACACCCCGAATGGAGACGGGACGGGCGTCTTCGATGGGGCTGCCGTAGGTTTTGTGGTACTTGTAGGTGAAGCTGTTCAGGCTGTAGCTGGCCGGGTTTTCGGCGGTTTTACGGTCAACGGGCAGCGTGAAGGTTACCTCGAAGCCATCGGGTTTGGACGTAATGGTCTTCATCTCGAAGGGCGTTTTGCCGGTCCAGACGAGCCGCTGAATGCCGTAGGGATCTTTGCCCGTAGCGGCCCAGCCCCGGCTGGTCATGCCTACGAACATACTGCCGTCCTGCCCCCAGACCGTGCGGATAATACCCGACTGAAATCCTTCGCGAAATGGGAAACACGCGCCCTGCCACTCGCCGTTGACTTTCTCAAGATTCACGCGCATGAGTTTGCTGTGTCCCTGATCGCTCACGAACAACTGCCCGGCAAATGGCCCAAACGCCCCCCCGGTGGTGTCTTCTTTGAAGTCGGAGGTAGAGATGCCCATCAGCGTGTGCGGAAACCAAACGGCGGGTACTTTCAGGTTTTTCACCGTTTTGGCTACCTCGAACATCGGCTTGCCGGTACTCGGTACGTCTTCGGGTTTGAGCGAGAGGGGAGACCCTTCCTCGCCCGACCAGCGCAAACCGGCAGGATTACCCGCAAAATCGCCTTTTTCGAGGTGCGTCATTCGGCCCGACCCCACCCAGTCGCCCTGGTTTTCGGTATAAAAAATAGAGCCGTCGCGCAGTACGGCAAAGCCCGCCGGCGAACGCAGGCCCGTGGCCCAGGGGGTCATTTCGCCCCGGTCGTTCAGCTTAAGCATCCAGCCGCGCCACTTGGCCAGGCTGGCTCCGTAGCCAATCCAGTCGAGGTTAAGCGTAATAACCATATCGCCGTCGGGCAGCATCACGGGTCCGTAGCTATATTCGTGGTAATTGCCCGACAGGGGCCATTTATAAAACGAACCGTACTCATCGGCCAGGTCATCGCCGTCATTGTCGATGAGTTTGGTCAC
>JBBRUB010000080.1:0-9622 GCA_038248175.1 Cytophagales bacterium
ATTACAGTGCAAAGCGAACCCGGAGCCGGTAGCACATTTACGGTAGAACTGCCCCTGCGTCCTGTACTCAGTGAAAACGTTACAAACAGCATAGGTGCCCTCGGGCAGCCAACGTCTGCGGATAAAACGCCGGAAACGGATCGGGTGGCGCATCTGCTGATCGTAGAAGATAACGATGACATTGCTGATTACCTGCTGCACATCCTGGGCGAGTTTTGGCGGGTTCGGCGAGCCGGTACGGGCGGTATGGGGGTAAAAGCCGCTTTGAATGATGTGCCAGATCTGATCATCAGCGATGTACTCATGCCCGATTTTGACGGCTACGAACTGTGCCGACAGCTGAAGGCCGACCCTGCTACCAGCCATGTACCTATTTTATTGCTGACTGCAAAAACAACCGTAGAGAGCCGTCTGGAGGGGTTTACGGCGGGTGCCGATGACTACATTACGAAGCCGTTTCAGGTAGAAGAATTGCTGGGCCGGGTTCGGAACCGGCTCCAGCAACAGCACCGCCAGCAACAGCATAACCGCAAGTTGCTACTGCGCGAGGGCCATTTGCTCAATACCGATGCACAACCAAAGCCCGAAGATGAGTTCCTGAACCAGGTATATACTGTTCTGAAAGCCCGTCTGGACGATTCGTCGTTTGGGGTTGAGACGCTGGCCGAAGCGGTTGGATTTAGCCGGATGCACCTGAACCGAAAAGTAAAGGCCCTAACTGGTTTTACACCCGTAGAACTGATCCGGGTTGTGCGGCTCAACCGGGCGGCTGAACTGCTGCTCACCGACGCGTCTGTATCCGAGGTAGCTGACCGGGTAGGCTTTGATACGCCAGCTTATTTCTCTAAAGTTTTTAAGGATCACTACAATCAGACACCCTCCGAATTTACTGAAAAAAGCCGGCAGGTGGTTAGATAAACAGGAAATAGGGGAATAACCTGGAGTGAACAAAAATTTTGTTTTTATGTACTAAACAGGGTCATAATCGTGCCGTTCCCTCAAGAAATAGCGTACCTATATTCCGTGTTACAAATTTCATAGGTCGTGTTACAAACCAGCAAGTCACTGGAGAAACAGGAGGTTAGTATTGTGCTATTGTACAGCCAATCGCAACAAACCCTCTCGATAAAGCCCATGACTTACTTTCAAACTGGCGCAACATCAGCCCGCGTCACCCCAACCGAGTGGCCCCCACTGAATATTTTTATTCGCGAATCGGGACGTCAGACGTTCCCCGTTGCTGATCTTGTTTACTTACAGGCCGTTGCTAATTACAGCTGGCTGAACTGGGTAGATGGTCGGCGGATGCTGATGCCCCGAACACTGAAGTTCTACGCACCCAAATTGCCTACTGAATTATTCGTTCGTTTGCACCGCAACTGCGTTGTCAACAAACGCTTCGTTACGCGTCTCGAACGCACCGATGCGGGTGGGCTTGTTCATCTGTCCACCGGCGAAGTACTACCTATTTCTCGCCGTCGGTGGGTAACTGTTCGTCGCCAGCTAATGAGTAATCTTCCACACCTTAACTAATAAGACAGGCTTTCCGCTTTCCACCCCAACAGCCTTACAAAGACAAAGCCCGCTCATTATTGAGTGGGCTTTGTAGTTTTAAATGTGTGAAGTATTCCGGACGAAAGAACACTTTATATTAGTAATATGTCATATAATATGTGTCAGACATAAACCTACATCTGCTCCAGCAGCCGCTCCATTGAAACTTCCTGACCGATGCGGCTTTTGAGTTCGCTGATAGGTACCCGGATTTGCTCGGTCGTGTCGCGGTAGCGGATCGTGACGGTGTCGTCATCCATGGTCTGGTAATCTACCGCGATGCAAAAGGGCGTACCAATCAAATCCTGGCGGGTGTAGCGTTTACCAATGGCGTCGCGCTCTTCCATAACCACCCGAAATTCGGACCGCAGCAGTTTCATGATTTCTTCGGCTTTGCCCGGCAAGCCGTCTTTACGCACCAGCGGGAAAATGGCCGCTTTTACGGGAGCAAGGGCCGGATGCAATTTCAGGTACGTCCGCTCTTTTTGCTCATCGCCTTCACCCACGGTCTCCTTTGTGAAGGCATTGCACAGTACGGCCAGAAACAGCCGGTCGGCCCCAACGGACGTTTCCACGACGTAGGGAATGTAATTGCCGTAGGCTTTGCCCGTAGCGGGATCAATGTCGTTGTCGAAATATTGCTGCTTTTTGCGGCTCAGTTCCTGGTGCGCTTTCAAATCGAAATCGGTCCGCGAGTGAATGCCTTCCATTTCGCGGAAGCCAAACGGGAATTTGTATTCGATGTCAACAGCCGCGTTGGCGTAGTGCGCCAGTTTCTCGTGCGGGTGAAATTTGAGCCGTTCGGCGGGCAGACCGAGGGCCTGATGGAATTTCATCCGGGTATCGCGCCACCGTTCGTACCACTCCATTTCAGTACTGGGGCGCACAAAAAACTGCATCTCCATCTGCTCGAACTCGCGCATACGGAACGTAAACTGCCGCGCCACAATCTCATTCCGAAACGCTTTGCCAATCTGCGCAATACCAAACGGCACCTTCATGCGCCCGGTTTTCTGCACGTTCAGGAAGTTGACGAAAATGCCCTGCGCCGTTTCGGGGCGGAGATAAATCAGACTGGAGTCTTCGGCCAGCGAACCCACCTGCGTCGAAAACATCAGGTTAAACTGCCGTACCTCGGTCCAGTTGTCGGTGCCGGACACGGGGTCTTTGATGCCTTCGGCGATGATTAAACTTCTGACTCCGTCGAGGTCATTTTCGCCCAGCAACCGGCCCATTTCCTGTAACAGTGCGGTACTGCGGGCCTCGTCGCCGGCGTTGGCGTACTCTTCGGCTTTCAGTTCCAGCAACTGATCGGCGCGGTAGCGTTTTTTGGAGTCGCGGTTGTCAATCATCGGGTCGTTGAACGAATCGACGTGGCCCGATGCTTTCCAGGTCAGCGGGTGCATGAAGATGGAAGCGTCAATGCCGACAACGTTGTCGTTCAACTGCGTCATGGCTTTCCACCAGACTGATTTGAGGTTATTCTTCAGCTCAACGCCGTTCTGTCCATAGTCGTACACGGCCTGAAGACCATCGTATATTTCGGAAGAGGGGAACACGAATCCGTATTCTTTGGCGTGGCCAATAATGTCCTGGAGTGAGGTAGCGGGCGTACCGCTCTGCGTGTCTGCTGTGGTCATAGATAGCGGCAAAATTACGGGAATATGCTGACAAGGCACGGGAAAAGGCGCCTACTAATTTCTGACCTGCTGCCCGTCGCGGTCAATCGTGATGAGTTGGCCGTTCAGGAAGGCAGCCGCCGTATTGTCCTTAAACGGCGTTACGGCATCAAATTCGGGGTCGATAGCCCACTTGTCGTTCTGGTCGATATACCCCCAGCGGCCATTTTTTCGGGCGCGACGCCAGCCGCGTTCATCGTCGCCGAGTTCTACTTTGTCATATGGTTTATCGCCGAATGCTTCCTCGTACTTACCCCGTCGGGCATCCTGTGGCGTAACAGGCGTGGAAACGGGTTCCTGTTCTGGTAATTCGGATTTAGTTGCCTCCGGCTTTTTCGTGGCTGCCTCGGCAACTTTGGCATCGGTAGCGGTGGTTTCGACGGGTTCGGGCAGGGGTTCGGCAACGGGTTCGTCGGGTGCTGATTCGGGATTGGCGTAGGGGAGGGGTGTGTTTTGGGCAGTTGGTTCGGTTCGGGTCTGTTCCTGCCGGGTTGTTTCCCCGGTATCGTCGTTGCTGCCCGACGCGCTACCCCGTACAAACCAGTAGATAAGCAGCAGCAGGAACAGGGCGAACAGTACCCCGTATAAACCGCTGCGGTCGGGTGGTATTACCTCAACCCTGACCGTACTAAGCGGATTGTTGTTGACATCGAACAGCGTATAATCGGCGGTTTTTTTCGGCTTTATCCAGCCCCGGTTCTTTGGCGAAAGCCCTTCACCCAGATCGTCAATCGTTACGGCCAGTAGATTCTCTACGTCCCACTCCAGCGTAACGGGTTTACCCCGCATCACGCGGGCGGGCGTCGCCGTAAACAAATGCACCACCGGCGTGGGCGGTTCGGGTAAATTGACGGGCGGTACGTAAACCGGTTCCGGTTCGGGCGGGGTGGGTGGGTGGACGGGTTCGGGGCGGAGCAGCCGCCAGTCGGTTGAAGTCAGTTTTTCGCGCAGGTCCTCGCTGGCCGATTCTGTAACGGGTTGATAGCGTTCTATTTGTAAATAATTCCAGATGGCTACGGCCAGTTCGGCTTCGTTGTAATTGATGGTGCGAAACAGCGACCGAATGGCCGGGGCCGGAATGTGGTCGCCATAATCGCTCAGGCTGTCGGTCACTTTCCGGCGCATCGACTCCGCCGTTTCGCCCGCCGGTGTGGCTGGTTCGGGCTGAACGGGGCGTAGTAGTTCCGGCTCCAGCAGCTCTTCATACGCGTCGGTATCTTCTGGCACGGGAACAGGAACGGGCGGCACGGCAAGAACAGGATCGGGCGGAGTAGGTGGGGGAGCAATTTTAGCCAGCTCAGCCGGTATCCAGCGGTCTCGTACAAAGTCGGGTGATAGTTTGAGCGACTGGGCGGCCAGAATAATTCGGGATGTTTCCTGTTCCAGGTAGGCAGACCGGGACGGCAGGGCCAGTCGGGCAATGCGGGATTTGATGTTATTAAACAGAACGCTGTTTTTACTGACCTCCTCACTCACCTCAACCGCCAGGGCTTCGGCGTCGCCTGCCGAGAGTCCAGTCGCCTGCGCGTCGGCCATGTACCCGTTGGTGCGCCAGGCATCGGGGCCATTTAGTACGGTAGCTTCGCGAAGTTGGTCGGTTAATGCAGTATCAGTCATCTTATGTGAGTAGCCTGTGTAAGTCAGACACTCTTGTCTGACGTGGACCCAATAATGAATGGGGCCATGTGCCATAGGCCAACCACGTAGCTACATGGTAAGCCTGACGGCTTTGTCAGACAAGAGTGTCTGACTTACGCAAAAATACGAATTCAACGCCGTTGCAGCGAATCGGTAGCAACGGTTGTCTGGGATTGGGGCGTGGGTTTGCTCCGGCGTTGCTGGTGACTGCCCGACCGCGAACAACCCGAGCAGCCCGACAGATACGCCAGGCACAGCAGGAGTAAAAAGCAGATAATGAGCTGAAGTTTCATCTTACTCGTACCGGATGAGGGCCTTTCTGATTACGCGCCAGCCGCCGTTTTCGCGCACAGCCTCGCCCTCGCGCTGGGTCACGATGCGGGTGTGTTGCGACCCGTAGCTGTTTTCGCTGTCGCAGGCGGGTTCGATCATGTAGTTTCGGTACGTCAGGAAACGGGCCACCCGACCCGGTTCGGCTTCAAACCGGAACTGGGCCTGATCGGGCGTCTGACTACGCACCTCAAACCGGTAAGCCGATTCGGGCGAGAGCCGGTCGTTCTGCTGCGCTCCGTCAAAAACTCCCGCCGGGCTGGGGGGCGGAAAATACAGTACTTCGTCGCGGGGCGGTTCGGGCGTTTGGGGTAAGGCAGGCGTTGGTTCTGCGGTGGCTGCCGGTTCGCTGGGCTGTAGCGGCTGCATAGGCACGACGGGTGGTTCGACGGGAGCCGATGCCGGCAATACGGGAGCCAGCGCGGGGGTTGGTTCGATTGGGCCGGTACTTCGGAATTGAGGGTCGTACAGGTCAGGACGTGGTGTATTGCGGGGGCGTGGGCCATTGGCGGGTTTTCTGCTCAATATGTCGTTGTCCCGGCTTAGCACGGCATTCTCACCTTTGAGCTGGTCCGTTTCGCTTTTCAACGTCCGGTACAGCAGAAAATATACGGCTGCGGCACCAGCAATCAGGCCAATCAATCCACTTACAATCATGGTCCAGAAATTTTTGTCCTGTTCGTCTTTCACCGACCGCTCCAGCTTGCTCACAGCCAGGGCCGAACTGCTGATATTACCTGCGTCGGCTATTGTCCCACCCGGCACCTCCTGCCCGGCCATGTTCGGCTCAGAAACTGTTTCGGGGGCGGGTTCGCTCGGTGCGGGTGGCAGCATTCGGTCAATTTTGACAAGCATGGCCGCTTGTACGGCGGGTGTCAGCGGCACACTGTACGGTTTCAGAGCTTTGTGCCTGACGTAAAAACCGGTCAGTTGCTGCCGGATAGCTGCGTTAGCCTCGGCGGGCGATGCTTCCCGAAACCGCTGAGTCATTTTCAGCATGGCCAGTTCCTGCATTTTCTGACCTACCTGACTCCAGCTACTGCCCCCCGTCTGCCGGATTATCTCCTGCGGGTCGCAGTCGTCGTCGCAAAGCAGAAGCTGCTCGTACACGGCCTTTGCCACAGGCTGATTGCCGGTTTTGACGATGTTGTCGAACACGGCGATGGCCACGTCTTTCGTGAGCGTATCCACGGCCGCCACGTTCATGTTTTGCGCAAGGGCCGGGAGCGTCAGGGTGGTCAGCGCGAAGAGGAAGGTAAATCGCATAAGCATCACAGAAATTACACCAGCGCGTTGGCCAGCTTGTTGATGGCCCCGATAAGTGGGTAGAAAAACAACGTCTCTTCGATGGGTGCGGCCAGGGCATCTGACATACCGCTGCTCTCAGCGGCTGCGTCGCTCTCTTTGCGTTGAATGCCGTCCATGAGTGAGGTGTCTAAGTGCGTCCGCAATTCGCGCTGTGCAATGGCCAGCGACGCGGGCGATACGTTCAGGTTGCGCGTGAAACTGAATGCCTGGTTTAACTCAAAAAAGAAGTCGATAAAGGCGTTGGTTTCGTTCAGCAGTGAGTCGATAACGGCGGGCTTGCGCAAATCGGCGTAGGTCAGTGTCGGGAATTCGTTCTGGAATGTGGCCGGATACACGTAGCTGATAGCTTCGGTGTCGATGGGGCGGCTGTTGGCAGGCTGCATCAACGCCCCTTTGCAGGTCACTTCCTTCGGCCCTTTGCGTTCGTAAAACAGCGTCAGTCCACTGGCTCCGTATTCTTCGGCATATACTTTTTCAAAAATTACCCGCGCCAGTTTGCCCAGCATCGCGTCATCAGTGCTGATGATGCTCAGGACTTTAGACCCCGTACCGCTGAACGTTAACGCCCCCGGTAGGCCAATGCCCCGGTGTTTCATCAACTGCGCAATGTGGTATAGCAATGCCGTGTAGAACAGCACGAACACAATTTTCAGGTCTTCGTCCTTGGCCAGCATCCCGTTGAATGATAACATGGACTTGGCCTTTACGTCATTACTTTTCTCGATGGAGAACCAGAATGCCATGATGTCTTCCGAGCGGTTGGTTTCCAGCATCTGCCGGTTGTTATCGCTTAGGTTTGTCAGATTCTGACTGTTGAGGAGCGTCTGAATCTTGTCAGCGTATTTCCTGACGAAGCCGTTGTGGCTGGCCGCACCGTACTCGCTGAAGGCATCGCCGTAGATGGCGTTGCCCGCAAACCGGAACGATGTTAGCAGACGGGGTTCGTTGCGCTCATAGACCACTACGTCCGACGTGCCTCCGCCAATATCCACGTTCACCACGGGCCGGGCCGACGCGCTCAGGGTAGGGTTCTGCTTGTAGTAATAGAACGGAGCTACCGACTCCGATACCTCGCGCAGCCGCCCGGACGAGCCGCCAATGTAGCGGTTGTAGAGTTCCTGCCAGTCGGCGCGGAGCTGGCTCACGCGGCCCGGCGTCATACTGGCCGGGAAGAACCAGAACACTGTTGTCTGGGTAAGGTTGCCGCCCTCGGTCAGGACTTTATTCTTGATGAGCATCAGTAACTCCTCCAGAAATGCTTCCACGCGCCGTTCGGTCTGGTCGTTGCTTTTGGCCCATTTCAAATTGGTCGTGATACGATTGGACCCGGCGGGCTGCCGCTCTACATAGAACGGAATATTGAAATCGGCCAGGGCCTGCGTTTGCTGGTTGAAACTCAGGTTCAGCGGCTCGGCAATAGCGGTACGCGTTGGGAAACTATCCACCCGGCCCGGCCCAATGGTGGGCGGTACAAACTCCAGGTCATACAGCACAAACAATTCGAACAGGGCCGCATTGTACTGCGCCGGATTCACGAGCGTTGCCACCTGCGGGGTCAGTTCGGCCACATCGAAGGGGCGCGGGGTGCCGCCATCTACGCTGTATTCGATGTGGGTGTTGGTGGTGCCGAAATCGACTGAGAACGCAAACTGCTTGCTGCCTCCGCTGTATTCCTGCCAGCGTGGCACGAGCAGCCCGTGCATCTCGCGGCCATCGCCCCGGACGTTTACCTGCGCATAGTCAAACTCGCTGCGCAGGACGTAATACACGCTCGATCCGTCGGTGTTCTGCTGCCGAACGGTACGCTGGTGAATGGATTCGGGCGCGACTTCGGCATTTGTATGGCCATCGAAATACGCCAACTCGTACTGGTTCTGGCTGTCGAAACCCGACTCGATAAGCTGCACCCGATAATCGGCGGGAACCGCTACGCTGCCCGACCTGACAAATGGATAGACGTTGACCGTGAATGAGTTCTCGACAATGACGCCCTCGTTGTTTTCTTGGTTGGGCGCGGCTGCGGTGGTGCTGTACGTCCGCTCAAACGTCACGAACTGGTTGCCCGGCTGCCCCGGTGCCGTAACCGGAATGTCGAGCGAGACGCTGACGCCCCCGGCCTGCGGGGTTAGCTTAAACCGGACTTTTCCGTTCAGTAAATCACTAACGTCGAAGAAGTCGAAGAAATCCTTCTTCAGCGGCAGCAGATAGCCTTTGTCGGTGGTGGGTGCCTGCAAGTTTCCGTCGAAGAAGCGGCCCCGGTCGGTAGGGTAGGGCAAGCGCACGAGGTACGGCTCCAGAAAATCGCTGACGGTAAGCCAGGGGTAATTGCCGGGCTGTCCGGGCAGGGGCCGCTGGTTGTCGCGCCACGACTCGCGGGCCACGTAGGGTACGGGCGTGTTGGGGTTCCACTGCGTTTGGGGTACGTAGGTGAACTGCCGAAAGAAGCGGTTCTGTAACGCCATAGGGCGGGGTTTGCCCGTGTTGAGCCGCGTATATTTATCCGATTTGATAATGAAATCGCTGACCTGGTCGATGGCCCGCGCATCGGATTTTTTCTTGCGGAGCGGAAACCCCAGCACCTCCACAATGTCGCCGGGGCCGGTGGTCAGTTCTTCAAATTCGTTCGTAAACTTTTCGGTGGTCAGTAAAGACTGTCCGTTAGGTTGCTGGATGTGTTCGTAAAACAGCGCTGGGTTTTGCTGTTGCAGCAGGGCGCGGCTGCGGTTCAGGTAATCATCCACCTCGCGGAACCGGTCGCGGAAGTTGGGCATGAACAGTTTAAGCGCGTACCAGAACTTTTGGTATTCGATGTCGCGCTGGTGCAGGGGCCGGGTGTCGGTGCTGAACAGCCGATGATTACCCATCGTTTCATCTACCCAGCTTAGGTCATTGCCCGACGAGAAAAACAGGGTCTTTGGTGACGTGCCGCCAATGACCCGCCCCCGGTAGTTAAGTATGAATAGCCGGTTTATCTGATCAAAGTTATACTCGGGGGCGTCCTGATCAAGAAACAGTTTCAAAGCATCGCCCAGCCGCTGGTGGCCCTGATTTTGCGAATTACGCAGCCGGTCAAGGTCGGTGCGGACATCGAACGGAATGATGGTGACGAGTGC
>JBBRUB010000081.1:0-9585 GCA_038248175.1 Cytophagales bacterium
CCGAATCTCGATAAAGCCCTCCGTACCCAGAATGGTCAGCCGTCCGTCGCCCCACGATTTTAGCCCGTCGGGTGTGAACCAGTCCACCCGGATGTAGCCCACGCCCCGGTCGCCCCGCACCATCACATCGCCAAAATCTTCGAGACCGGGGTATTGCGGATGATTGGTATTGCCGACTTCCGACGCCACGATGTCGGCTTTTGTAGAGCCGGTGAAAAACAGAAACTGATCGAACTGATGCGAGCCAATATCGCAGATGATGCCGCCGTACGCTTTCTTCTCGAAAAACCACGCGGGTCTCACTTTCGGATTCATGCGGTGCGGCCCAAGTCCGATGGTCTGGATAACGCGTCCAATGGCCCCCGACTTCACCAGCTCGCCCGCCTTGACTGTAGCCCGGTTCTCGAACCGTTCGCTGTACATGATCGAGTAAATCTGCTTCGTGGCTTTTTGTACCCGGCGCACCTCGGCCAGTTGCTCCAGCGTGGTAATCCCCGGTTTATCGGACATGTAATCTTTGCCCGCCTTCATGACCCGGATGCCGAGCGGGGCGCGGTCAACGGGAATGCCCGAACTTAGTACGAGCTGAATGGATTTGTCGTCTAAGATTTCCTGCTCACTGCGGGCCAGTTTAGCCTGCGGGTACCGTTTGGCAAAAGCCGCCACCAGATCGGCCTCCGGCGCGTAAAACGATACCAGCTCTCCCCCACCGCGTGTAACGGCGTCTGACTGGCTATAGATATGACCGTGATTGATGCCGATCACCGCAAACTTAATGCGCGGGGCCAGTGCGTGGCCGATGGTTGGGCCTGCTGATGTCAGCGTTGGCGCAGCCGTTGCCAGCATAGCAGCCGGGAGCGTTGGGGCCATGACCAGTCCGGCAGCGGTAGTGATGGACTCTTTTAAAAAAGTACGGCGGTTGGCGTTTGTGTTGTCCATATCTATGATAATTAGTTAGTTGACTGGCTGAACTGTAGCCCGGACCTCCCGGTCCGGTAGCCAAAGGCTTGTTATGTAACTGGTATTTTTAAGGCTTCGGCTACCGGACGTGGACGTTCGGGCTACGCTTGCTTTTCTTTGCCAGTTCCAGCGCCTGGGTGGTGGTATAATATTTGGCCAGCATATTGGGTACCTCCCAGACCGGGAGTTTACCCGCTTTCAGGTAAGTCAGGAAGCGCTCCGTTACCTGGCTGAAGTAAGCTTCGTGGCCGTCTTTGTATTTCTCCGGGATGATGACTTCCCAGCCGGTTTTCAGCTTTTTCAGGCCGATGCCGGGGTATTGCTGTTGCATGGTTTTAATGGCACTGGCCAGCGCGGTGGCGTAGGCGTCGTTTTCGCGGAGGGGCTCGATGTAGAGCGTAGGCTTGTACTGCTGCTCGGCTCCCTGCCGGATTACCATGTTCGCTTTTGTACCGCGCATAATGGAGTAGTGCGTATCGCCCGCACCTTGGGGAGCTTTGTACACCCACGTCACCGATACTTTAGCGTGAACACCCCGTAGTTGGTAGTTGATTTCGCCGTTGCTATAGACGTGCAAAACGCCATCGCTGCCCACGTCTTTTTTCAGGTAATCCGGGAAGTCGGACAGGTTGGTGATGGTTTTGAACTGCTCGCGGGTCATGTCGGTCGTCCACCGG
Source organism: Cytophagales bacterium (assembly GCA_038248175.1). Lineage (GTDB taxonomy): Bacteria > Bacteroidota > Bacteroidia > Cytophagales > Spirosomataceae > Spirosoma. The sequence continues at coordinate 1,638 of JBBRUB010000081.1, forward strand.
CGGGCGTTGGTCAGGCGGATGTCTTTTTTGTAGTCGATAATCTGCTCCGGGAAACATTCCCACTGCACCAGATCGACCAAGTGCGTGGTTACATCCACAATCCCTTCGCCCTGCTGCGCTACGTCCATGAACCAGCCGGGCCGCTGCAACACACTGCCCGACACGTACTTGTAAAAGTGATGCACGCTTTCTTTGGTCACCGCCGGATTATCGGGCGTTCCTTTTTCGAGCGTACCGAATAGGGCGGGCAGTTGAGAAAACTCGCGTTGGAGCAGGGTCGTAATCTCCGACCGTTCGGTCATGATATCGTAGAGCAGGACTTTCTTTTTGGCGGCAGTAGCAAACGCGGCTTGTAACTCATCAAAATGCCGTGCGTCGATCACCATCGGCTTGTCGGCCAGGACGTTGAACCCCGCCCCTACCGACTTGCTGATGTACTCGGTTTTAAGGCGGTTGTTTCCGGCCATCACCACCACATTTCCCTGCCGTTCGGCCAGCATTTTTTCGAGGAAATCAGGACCGGTGTAAACGGTCTCCTGCCAGTTCGTGGGGGTAGTGGCACGCTTGTTATACGACTCGATTCGGCTTACATGCAACGTCACATCGGGCGAATCGGGCGCGTAAACGTGTACCACCGGACTTACCTGCGGGTACGAGTTTTTCTGCACCAGTGCCGCGTGAAAATGGCCGGGGTCCAGCGTAATCAGTCGAACGTCCTCGTCTTTGGGCGAGCGGGTCTGGGCAAGGACCGACGAAGCAAGCAGGGGCAACATGAGGCAGGCAAAACGGGTTACGGAAACGTTCATGCGAGTTGGTGTCAGGTTATCGTGTTTCTGTCATTCCGACCGGTCTGCCGGTGCGGAATGACAGAAAATTTGCGTTACTACCCTTTAGTGCTGGCCATCATCTTTATGGCATAGGGTGCGCGCTGGGGACGCGCCAGCAGGGCGTTGGCTTCGGGATCGTTCCTGAACTGTTCTTTCTTCGGATCCCAGTGCAAACGGCGATCCAGTTTCATGGCGGCATGGTGGAGCAGACAGGCCGAGCAGGACCGGTGGCCAACTTCGGCGGGGGCAATGGGCTGTTTACGGCTGACAACGCTCTCCAGCCAGTTACCGTGGTGTTCTTTGCTGACTGTCAGGTGAATCTCGTTGGGGCCAATAACCGAGGTCAGGAGTTTAGGGTCGCTGGCATCCAGTTTTTTGGCTACGTTCTGCTTCTCGACAGGGTCGGTCGCCGTCACTGCTGCATCGCCCCGCGAGACGAAAATCCAGCCGTCGGTACCTTCGAACCGGATGCCGTTCGGAATTTCGTTGCTGACAATCATATGCACCCCGTTTGCATACATGGCTTCGGTCCGAAAGATGCCGTGCACATCCCATAGTCCGCTTTTGGGGAAGTCGGCCCGGCCCCAGATTTCAACGGGACCAGTACGTTCGGTATCCATAGCCCAGTGGGCGGCATCGACGTGGTGAGCACCCCAGCCCGTAATCATGCCTGCGCCAAACTGCTCGCAGCGGAGCCAGCCGGGCCGGTCGTAGCCGCTGTACGGATGAACACGCTTTTCGGTGTAATAGACCTCCGGCGTAGTACCCAGCCACATGTCGTAGTTCATATTTTTGGGAGTTGGCATCTGCGGTTCCTCGTTACCCGACGGATCGCCCGGCAAGCCGACATAAACAGTCTTCAGCTTGCCAATCCGCCCGTTTCGGACCAGTTCGGCGGCATACCGGAACTGCTCCGACGACCGCTGCTGACTGCCCACCTGCACAATCTGCCTCGACTGGTTCACGGCGTCGGCCATCATCCGGCCCTCGGCAATGGTCAGCGACGCAGGTTTCTGCATGTACACGTCTTTTTTGGCCCGCACCGCGTCAATCACAATGGGCGCGTGCCAGTGATCGGGCGTACTGACCAGCACAGCGTCAATGTCTCTATTACTCAGCAACTCGCGATAGTCGGTATAGACCCGGACGCCGTCGTAGTCCTTACCCGTTTTCTTGGTGTAGTAGCCGTTGACCAGCTTTTTAGCGTCTTCGGCGCGGTTACTGTCCAGATCGCAGACCGCCATAATCAGGGCGTTGTCGTACCGCCAGACGCCCGGCATGTCGTGGTCACGGGAGATGCGCCCGGTACCGATAGCCGCCACGTTGATGCGGTTGCTGGGCGCGTTTTTGCCAAAGACCGACGCGGGTACAATGGTAGGAAAACCCGTGATGACAGCGGTGGTCAGGGCGCCCTGCGCAGACGTTTTCAGGAAATCACGTCGCGAAAATTCGGTTGAGTTTAGTGGTTTCATGGCGATATTCAGACAGGGGTTTTCATTGATGATTATCTGTTGAAAGTAGCTGATTCTGTGTCTTTACTCAGTCGGTCAGTCCCCGTTCGATACCCAGTTCAAGCCCCCGCAGTTCGGCCAGCCCCCGCAGCCGTCCAATGGCCGAATAGCCGGGATAGGTAGGCTTGCCGGAATATAGGTCGTCGAGCATCAGGTGACCGTGATCGGGGCGCATCGGAATGGCTGGATTTCCTACGCCCGTTCGGGCGCGTCGTTGCCGTTCCTGCACCAGCGCGTAAACCACCGCGTACATATCAACGTCGCCGGTGAGGTGATCGGCTTCAAAAAACGCATTGTACCAGGGGGCGTCGGGCGTTTCTGATTTGGTGGTGCGCAGGTGGACGAAATGGATGCGTTCGCCCAACCGTTCAATCATACCTGGCAGGTCGTTGTCGGGCCGGATACCGAGCGAGCCGGTGCAGAACGTAATACCGTTAGCCACCACGTTGCAGGCTTCCGTAAGCTGAACCAGATCGGCTTCGGTGCTGACCACGCGCGGCAGACCCAGCAAAGGCCGGGGCGGATCGTCGGGATGGATACACAGGTTTACGCCCACGTCCTGCGCCACCGGAGCCACTTCGCCGATAAAGTGATACAGGTTTTCGCGTAGTTCAGCATCGCCGATTGTAGCGTAACCATCCAGCAGATTCTGAAACGTATCAAGCGAAAAGGCATCAGTGGAGCCGGGCAGTCCCAGCAGTACGGTAGTACGCAGGTCGCTGATCTGTTGGGGCGTCATCCGGGCAAACTGCTCGTGGGCAGTTTGCGTGAGGTCGGGGCCGTAGTCAGTTTCGGCACCGGGTCGTTTCAGGATGCAGAGGTCGAACACGGCAAAATCGGACCAGACGAACCGAAGGGCCAGCGAACCGTCGGGCATTTCGTAGTGCAGGTTGGTGCGGCTCCAGTCCAGCACCGGCATGAAATTATAACAGATCGTTTGGATACCACACGCGGCCAGGTTTTTCAGCGACTGTTTATAGGCGTCGATGTACCCGTCGCGTTCCGGCAATCCTTTTTTGATGGCTTCGTGTACGGGCAGGCTCTCGACCACCGCCCAGTGCAGCGGCACGTAGCGGTCATTGTCCTGCTCGATCAGCCCGATACGTTCCTGTATAGTCGCTGCGGGCCAGACCTCGCCAACCGGAATCTGGTGCAGAGCCGTGACCACGCCGGTACAGCCCGCCTGCCGGATGTCCATCAGCGAAACGGGGTCCTGCGGCCCAAACCAGCGCATTGTTTGCAGCATTCCCATTCGTAAGTAGTCAATTAGCTAACCACCCGCCGATGCCGGAAGACAAACACGTATAGAAACCCCCAGGCAATCAGGTAGGCCAGTCCGGCAATGTAAAAGATGATGTAATAGCCCTGCGACAAGTTGTCCAGTGCTTTGTAGTAATCCAGAATACGCCCTACCAGCAACGGAAACAGGCTTCCTCCCAGCGTACCGGCCATGGTGCCGAATCCAACCACCCGACTGATTACCTGCTTGGGAAACTGATCGGCGGCAACGGTAAAAATGTTGGCCGACCATGCCTGATGAGCCGCTACTGCCAGCGACAGAATAGCTACCACCGGCCACATGCTGGTCATCTGGCTAATGAGCATCACGGGCGTAACGCAGATGGCAAACAAAGCCATGGCGTACTGCCGCGCCCGCGTAGGATTCCAGCCACGCCCGATCAGCATAGACGATAGCCAGCCCCCGCCCACGCTACCGATGGTAGCGGCCAGGTAGATCATAATCAGGGGAGCGCCCAGCGTCTTGAGATCGAGGTTATAAATACTGGCCAGATAGGAAGGAAGCCAGAACAGGAAAAACCACCAGATCGGATCGGTCAGGAGCTTACCGGCCATGAACCCCCAGATAGCCCGGTTCTTAAAAATAGGGTAGCTGACCGGCGTCTCTTCGACAAGAGTACCCATCGAAACGGCATCGGACGTGATATAAGCCAGCTCCGACGCGCTGACGCGTGTGTGGCGGGCAGGTACTTCGTACAGAAACCACCAGAACACAATCCAGACGAAACCCAGCGCACCCGTTACGATAAAGGCCATCTGCCAACCCGCTACCAGGGCAATCCAAGGTACTACAGCAGGAGCAACTACGGCCCCAATGTTGGCCCCGGAGTTGAAAACACCCACGGCCAGTGCCCGCTCACGCTGCGGAAACCACTCGGCCACCACCTTGATAGAGGCTGGAAAGTTGCCCGCTTCGCCAATGCCCAGCAGAGCGCGGGCCACCAGAAAACCGGAGGTACCACCCGCAAGGGCGTGTCCCATAGCGGCAAGGCTCCATACCAGAATAGCCCCGATGTAGCCTAGCTTTGTACCTACTTTGTCGATGAGGTAGCCCGCCAGCAGGGTGGTGCCGCCGTAAAAAACCGTAAATACCGTTACGATATTACCGTAGTCCGATTCGGTCCAGCTGAACTCTTTTTCCAGAATCGGCTTCAACAGGCTAATTACCTGACGGTCAAGATAATTAATCGTCGTAGCAAAGAATAGAAGGGCTACTATGACCCAGCGGTACTGACTGCGCGGGTCAGAAAGGGAAAGAGAACCAGCTGCGTCGCCTGCGTGTCCGGGTTTAGTAGATCCAGTCAAAATAAGGTGGACGGTTATGTACTGTAGCGTTGGCTACCAAATGCCCCAGCCAACTGAGGTCTCCTAGGTAAAGACCGTTTTGGGTATCCTTACCCACCTTTCAGCTCGATTTACCCGTTGCTTTTTATTCAGGTTTTCTTTTTTGATTGTGGCCGAAGGCGAATCGGTGGCGGGGCAGTAGCTCCATCCGTACCAACACCCCGCCCCTGATTATTGTGTAAGGAACACCTTCTACGGGCAGGATCTCGGGCTGATATACTCCAGGAAAACTGGACAGAGCTTATCAGCTACCGGGTATAAAATTTCAGCCGTTCCCCGCTTCTCTCCTTTTTTTGCTCTCTTTTTTGCGTTCTTCATACCGATCTAATTTTTTCAATGACGTTGTATTGAGTAAAATTTTCCATAGTTTCCTGATCCTGTATCAATAATTACTAATCAGATAACTACCTCGATTCTGAGATTTTTTTTATCTAATTTTTGGGTTATACACTAATTATTTTGATCGTTTCGATCTCTCCTCTATTCTTACTATAGACTATTTTACTCCAAATTTACCTGATCTATCTATCAGTAATGTTAGATTTTCTCTGCCGATTATTCCCCTTTCACCCTGCCATCCAATCCGTGTAGCTATGCTATCTTCTATCAGTTAAACTGATTTTCAGGACATTCTCATTTCACATTTAATTATCATAAATTAATATTAAATTTCTTTCATATATAATTAATTTACTGTTAATGAGCTGTTTGGTAAGCCTACGTGCAGGTCTTTGATTTGCACGTAGGCTTATTTATTATTACTAAAATTTATTATTACTGTTATATCTCATGCACCGCGTCAGTTTGGTAATCACGAAATACTAAAAATAATTAATACTAAAACATATTGATTATTGAATAATGATTTTTATGTTTCAATAAATAATTGATTTTATGGTTTTATTAATACAGAAAATATTTATTTTATGTCTTTATTTATTAGTGATTATAGTATTCATAATAGTGTTTATACAATACATACTTACTTGGTGTATGCATAAAAGTATTTTATTAGAACAGAAAAATAGTATTACATAATGGCATAAAGTCAGTATGTTTGGCTGAAATTATACACTACTTCATGGCAGTCTTTATTTCTATATGCACACAGAAGGGGGGCACAGGCAAGACCACCCTTACCATGCATCTGGCCACGTATTATCACGTTGTTGAGAAGCGAAACGTAATTGTACTGGATGCTGACTTTCCGCAATACTCATTCTTCAATGAACGGACGCTGGAAATCGCTAAACTGCGGCAGGACCCCGACTTGATAGAAGAGTTGCAAAAACAGGCACGGGCACCCTATGAAGTAAGAAAAGTGAGTATGACAGACGCACCCGCATTACTTGATGACCTGGCAGATCGATCGGATACTCTCGTCTTTCTGGACATGCCCGGTACAATCAATATTGCGGGCTACGATCAGGTGGTAAAACGACTTGATTATGTGATACTACCAATGGAAGCAGATAAACTGACGTTTGCAGCAGGAATGATGACGCTCGACGCCTTCGCCAAGATCAGCCGACCGAAAGACAAACCACTCACCAGCTTCCTGCTGTGGAATAAATACAAAGTGAGTGAACGACAGGCCATCTATGAATCCATCGAAAACATGGCTGCTCAACGTCCTGAACTTGGCGTACTCGATACCCGAATCAAAGATTCGGTAATCTGGAAGAATAATCGCTCAACGCTTTTCCCACACGGGGAAATAAAAAAACTGGTTGCCGAAATCAATCAAAAACTGACCTTAACGAAATAAATCCCTTAGAACTATGGCCAAGAAAACAAACAGAGGGGCGGCCAGCGACATTGCGTTGATGGCCAGCTCAGGAGCAGGAACAGATCTCGACGCCTGGCTTAGTCAGCAGGGTATTGGTGCCGAAGAACAGACCGAGCAAAAACAGACAACAGTAAAAACACCGGATGCCAGAGAATCGGACGTTGTCAGCACAAAAGAATTGAAAGTAACTGAGACAGAGCAAACGGGTGAAATAGCACCGCAAAAGACCGATGAAGTATCGACAGCGGGAATCACAGCGACGGGGAAAACGGCGAAACAGCGGGAACGCTATGAAAATCAGTTCTTCCACCGAATCGAAGGGTTTAAAAAGCCGACAAACATGATGTACATGAGTGAGAAAACCTATCGGCTAATGGCCTTCCTGCTTCGTAGTTCAAAGGAGAGCAACGCCAAGATTACAATGCCGGAAATAATGGAGAATATCATAAATCAGCACATCAAAGATAACGAGCCGGTTCTGACACAGATGCAGCAGGAACATCTGGAACGCCTGTCGAAGGGATTTTAAGGGTAGGGGAGGGCCAAACGGATACTGTACGGGTGCCAGCTGGCATTGTATGGGCCTGTCAGCGATGTGATAACGCTGGATAGGATAAAACGGGTTGGGGTATCTGGAACAGTGAGCAGAGCTACAGGGCAACAAAATGGCTCTTGCCATTCGGAGTGTAAAACCCCGTATCGTTAACCCAGGGAATATGAGCGACGCGTTGACGTGTGTCTCTGAGAAATTGGTTGCGTTAGAAGTTGCTGATTTTCCAACTACGAGAAAAGTACCGTCACGCGAAAAGACTTTTGTTCATAGAACGTCCTTGCCGTTATAGTCAATGGCTCAATTGCGAGAAAAGTACCGTCGCGGAACCCAGCTATTGAGGGTATGCACTTTTTTGTACTGACGTGTCAACCACTTTTTTTAAAGAAAATTTCAACGGCCCACCTATTAACTAATTAGTTGGCTATTACTTTTTTAAATCTATTACTATTAGGGCGCCGTAAGTAATTGACATTCAGCATTTTAAATACCCCAAATGCGAGAAAAGTACCGTTTGCTGCGAGGAAAGTACCGTCAACTACGAGAAAAGTACCGTCTGAATGCGAGGAAAGTACCGTCAACTACGAGAAAAGTACCGTCTGAATGCGAGGAAAGTACCGTCAACTAC
>JBBRUB010000082.1:0-9562 GCA_038248175.1 Cytophagales bacterium
CGTAGGCGGTGATGCGCATCATCCACTGCCGCATCAGCTTCTGCTCTACCGGGTAGCCGCCCCGCTCCGACACCCCGTCTTTCACTTCATCGTTGGCCAGTACCGTACCCAGACCCGGACACCAGTTTACCACCGCATTGGCCAGAAACGTCAGCCGGTATTTAAGCGTAATGGCGTACTGCTCGGTATCAGATTTGGCGTTCCACTCAGCCGCTGTGAACGTGGGCGCGTCATCGTCGCAAGCGGCCGGTCCGACGTCGGTGGTGCCGTTGGTAGCAAACTTCTCCAGCAAAGTCTCAATGGCTTCGGCCCGGTCGGTATCGCGGTTGTACCACGAGTTGAACAGCTGCATAAAAATCCACTGCGTCCACTTGTAGTACGATGGATCAGAGGTGCGGATTTCGCGCGACCAGTCGTAGCTGAACCCAATGTTTTTGAGTTGCTCGATATAGCGCGTCAGGTTGGCTTCGGTCGTGAGGGCGGGGTGCTGCCCGGTCTGAATGGCGTACTGCTCGGCGGGCAGACCGAAACTGTCGAAACCCATCGGATGCAGGACGTTGTAGCCTTTAAGCCGCTTGTACCGCGCCACAATATCAGACGCAATATAGCCCAGCGGATGCCCCACGTGCAGCCCCGCCCCCGACGGGTAGGGAAACATATCAAGAACGTAATACTTCGGTTTATCAGGCGGTCCGTCGTTACGGTTGATATCGGTGTGGTACGTCTGGTGTTCGTCCCAGAACTGCTGCCATTTTTGTTCGGTTGCGCGGTGGTTGTAATCAGCCATATTAGTTGTCATTCATGGTCATTATTGGTCATTGGTTATCATTCTTCGATCCGGCAATAAATGACAACCCACGCACAATAACGACGCACAGCAAATGACGATAGAATTGTGATTTTCTTGCAAAAGTAGCCGTTTACAGAGACTTTTGCCCGGCGAGTACCTACAATCGTTCCAGTCCACACAATGCTCAAATCCCGTTCGTTCTTTATCTATCGCCCAACGTTTGTTCTCGTGGGTGGGCAGTGGGCCATTGTATTGACTTTCCTGACAGCTTTCCTCGGTGTGTGGATTGTGGGTAATTTTTCCGGGCCACTATCTGACGGAGGAGACACCGATCATTTTGAATACGCCGGGTATTTCTTCGCGAAAAACATATCGCTCTGGCCCTGGCCTCACCTAAGCCTGAATCACAATCAGGTTTTTTATCCCTACGGCCTGAATCAGGTTTTTCTGGACTGGGGTTTTGAACGTGACTATTGGTACGCACTCTGCTATCGGCTTCGTGGCGGGCCAGGGGGCTACCTACAGGTCTATTATATTTACACCCTGTTGGTAGCGTCGGTAGGGACGTTTCTATTACTGCAGGCCCGGTTCGGTATATTCCGGTCATTCATGGCTGGGTTGATTGTATCCATATTTAACGTCTATGCTGTCTTCAAATTTCCGGTGCACATGAACATCTGCGTTGGTCATTGGACAACGCTCTGCCTAGTAGCCACGTACCGATTACTATATGACCTCAACAACCGGCAGCGCGTTCCGCTTCCGTACTGGCTGCTGTTAGCGTGGCTGCATATACAGGTACTGGGGCAGGAACTCGGCTACGTGGCGGGTTATGCCTTAACATTTACTACGCTGGCCGTGCCGGTTATAATACTCCTGTTATACCGGCAACATCCCAACGTCCGGCTTTGGCTTGGCCAGTTCCAACAGTTTATCCGAGAGGAGTGGCAGGAGAATCGGCGTATAATCTTACTGATGGTGAGCCTGTTATTGCTGAGTACCTGGCTGTATCTGCCCCTTACTTTTCAGATTGCCACAACGGCCCTTACGTTCGATTTCCGGGAGGTACCTATTGCCCCGTTATGGTCGCACCCGATTCGGCTGCTGTTACCACATCTGCCTGATATTGATGCCCTCACCGTACCCCATCACTACCAGCACTGGCTCCACGATAACTACGAAAGTTTCGGTCAGGGTAGTCCAGGGCTGTACCTAACGCTGCTGGCGGGTGTGGGAGTATGGCAAACGCGCAGTCGGGTGGCGTTGTGGTTACCTATTGTGGTAATGTTGGTATTGTGTCTGCTTTATCATCCGGTGCTGCTGCCCACGCTGCGGGTCTTTCCGTGGTTTAGTTTCAACCGGCACGGCGGGCGGTCCAGTCTGGTGTATCCGGTGTTGTTGATGTTACTGGCACTGTCAGTTCGCTGGCCAAAGGGTCGGCCACAGCAAGTGTCTGTAGTGCTACTTGGTCTGCTGCTGATCTGCGAATGGACTCACCTGATCCGGCTCCGGACGTACATACCAACGCTCGTGGCCTCGCCCGATCTGCTTCGGTATTGCGCGGTAATAAAGCAGCAACCCGGCGTGGCCGTTCTTGACTTTCCGTTCTGCATCATTGGGGGCGATGGTACGGGCGAGAGCGAAGGGCTTTGCCCATATTACGAAGCGCAGAACGCTGTATTTTCCTACCGTCGGTTTTACAATAAGAAGGTGGTGGGCCAGTACTTCGGACGATTACATCCCGATCAGATCGCGCCGTTTCTGCGCGACGGCTGGCCCCGACTTCTCGCCCCCGGCCACGTGTTTACCGAGGCTGACTGGCAGTTTCTGGATCAATTTCTTCGGAAAAACAACTTTGCCGGCATCAACCTGTATCCCGATTTACTCACGCCCGCGCAACGCGCCGGTTTTCAGGCGAGATACGGCCCGGCCATTGCCCAGACCCGCTTCCCGGCGGCTGGCCGCGTAGTATTTCTGCCGCTACGGAAGTAATAGAAATGTGATGATTTTCGGACACTTCTGCCCCCGTCTTTTCGTTATTGATGAGCAACGAAATTCTGACTAACTACGTATGATCTAATCGTGTACGATTCTGTTTTCCAAGAATATCACTTTTTTTGTTTACACGATCATGCGCCTTCTTTTTCCCGTTACCACACTCGCTCATGTAGCTGTGCTTGGCTTTGTTCTTGGTTGCCGCTCAGACCGCGCTATTGAGCCAGCGTTCCGGGCCGACTGTCTGGTTAAAGCCACGGCCAATTCCGGCCAGCCAATTGCCGGTTCCTATATCGTTACCATAGATTCGCCAGCCGGCAGTCTGCCCACCGCGCCAAACGCTCGCCTAAGCGCGGCCCGGGTAGGCGCAGAACGGCTATTGTCGCGCTACCAGATAGACGACACAGAAGCCGAAATCCTCGCTACCGATGCCCAGACCACGTTTCTGGCGCACCTCTCCCCCGCCGAAGCCGCCCAACTGCAAACCGACCCAATCGTTGAGATGATAGAACCCGACCGGGTTATGGCCATCTGCAACTGCGTTGATATTGCCGCGCCAACTACGATCCCCTGGAACATCAGACAAACCGGCTTTGGCCGGGGTGATATACAGACCGGCAAAACCGCCTGGGTAATCGACACCGGCATCGACCTGACCCACCCCGACCTGAACATCGATACGCAGCGCAGCCGCTCGTTTGTGGCCGACGTAACCTCAGCCAATGACGAAAATGGGCATGGCACGCACGTTGCGGGGATTATTGGAGCCAAAAACAACGGCGTGGGTGTGACAGGAGTGGCCTCCGGTGCAACGCTGGTGGCCCTGAAAGTGTTGAATCAACTGGGCGAGGGGCGTCTGTCGGGCATTATTCAGGCCGTGAATTACGTGCGGCAAAACGGACGCGCGGGCGACGTGGTGAACCTGAGCCTGGGGGGTGAAGGCACTTCCGCAACGCTCGACAACGCCATCCGACAGGCGGCCAATGCGGGAATTCTGTTTGCCATTGCGGCTGGCAACGACGGCAAAGATGCCGATGATTTCTCGCCTGCGCGGGTCAACTACGCCAATGTCTTTACGGTATCGGCTGTGGACCGTAACAACCAGTTTGCGGGTTTCTCCAACTTCGGTTCCAGCGTTGATGTCTGTGCTTATGGCGTTCGTATCACCTCGACCCACAAAAATGGGCGGTACGCTACGCTCAGTGGCACCAGCATGGCGGCACCGCACGTGGCCGGGCTGCTGCTGATCCGGGGTAATAAACTTCCCACACGCGGCTTTGCAGTGGGCGACCCCGACGGCAGGCCCGACCCGGTGGCGGGAGAGTGACGTTGGCTTTTTAACGCAAAGGGGAGGTTTCACAAAGTAAACAGAGTTTTTTCTCCGTTCTCTCCGTGAAACCTCCCCTTCCTCTGTGTAAACTAAACTCCTACGGATTAAACAGATCCCAGTTTACTTCCTGAACCGGACGCTCCAGCCGCTCCAGCACTTTCATATTGGCAACGGGCAGGATAATCTCGTTCAATTTATTGTACCGGCGCATGTCCACCCAGCGGTGGCCTTCGTAGAACAACGAATACAGCCGCTCTTTAAGAATCGCGTTGACCAGCGCGTCTTTGGTGGTGGCACCCGCGTAGTTAGGCAGACCAGCCGCCGTACGAACGATATTGATGTTGCGCGTGGCCTCCGCCACGTTGTTCTGCTGAGCGGCAATCTCGGCGGCAATCAGTACCAGTTCCTCGTTTCTGATGATGGGAAACGGATCGGACGCTGACCTGTAAATATTGGTCAAATAGGGCGTGCTGTAGGCAATGCCCGACGAATACGTGAGGGGTGCGGTCTGCTTACTGACTTTACTCAAACGTCTGTCGCCCGGTTCGGCTGCATCAAATATCTGTTGTACGCCCACAATCTGACTCGACGAGGTGTTCAGAAACGGATTACCGAAGTCCGGGGGGGTAGGACTGTACGTATTAACCGGTCCGGCCCTCAAATCGCCCGTGGCACTGTAAAACGTCTGGGGCAGCAGCGTGGCGGCTTTGGCCCAATCGGCCTGATAGATGGCAACACGCAGAGCAATGGCCCGGTTAAACTGCTTGAACCGGGCGGGGGTGTTAAAATTGGCGAAACCAGCGGGTATAGCCATCGGAAACGCAGCACCGGCCTGATCGAGCTGGGTGGCTCCTTCGTCCAGAAACTTAGCAATGCCCGCCAGCGATTCGGCGTAACTGGCTGGTTTACTGGGCTTGAACGGATCTTCTACATTCAGCCGGATACCGTTTGTTCCCTGCGCGTTCAGCATATAGAGATACGATAACCCTTTGAACGTATTGGCAATACCCCGGTAACCGTTTTTCTGCACGTCGGTTACCGAACTGGTGTTGTTCAGTGCGGCAATGGTCGTGTTGGCCTGCCGCACGGGTAAGCCCCAGCCAGTAGTGGCTGTGTTATAAAACGCCGAGTTATCGATAGGCCGGGCACCGTTCAGTTCGGTCATCCAGCGCGACTCGGTGCCGTTGAAGTTGAACAGTTCTTTACCAATGGTCCCCACCACCAGAATATAGGTTGACCAGCCGTTGCGGGCCAGCGAGAACTGCCCGACACTCAGAGCGTCCAGTTGGGCTTTGGATGCGTTGTTGGTAACAGCCCCTACGCTGGGGAAGTTGGGGTCGATGACCTCTTCCGTCTTCAGCGGATTGCAGGCCAGGAAACTACCGGTCAGTAGCGAGGCCAGCAGGATTGATGTATGTTTTTTCATGAGTATGGTTTCTGTCGGTTAAAAATCAACGGCAATATGGAACATCATCCGGCGCACGGCGGGCGACGAACCGAGGTCAACACCACCACCCAGAGCCAGCGAACCAAAGTTCGAGTTTTCAGGGTCATAGCCAGCCGTATAATCAGTCCAGCGCAACAGATTATTGCCCGATATACCTACCCGGATATTGCTTACGACATTCCGGAACGCACTCTTTATGAGCGGAGTCGGAATCTTGTAATAAAGCGACACTTCGCGCAGCTTCAGGAAGCTATAGATATTGGGGTTGTAGCCGGGTTTGGGAACACCGCTCTCATCGACGCCGTTCACATTTTGGCGATAAATGCCGTTGGCTGTCTTACCGTCGTTCCCCAGGTCGTCGGTTTCGTTCCAGTCATAGGTGTTGCCGCCTTCGTCCCACAGTACCCGCGTCAGCGATACCACCGTGAACTTGTGCCGGTAGGCCAGCAGAGCCGAGAATTCGAAGTTTTTCAGGAACGTAATCCGGTTGTTGAGTGAGAGTTCATATTTCGGTTGCGCATCGCCATACGACGTCCATGAACTCGCAAAGCCCGGATCGGTTGCTGGCAGTGTCCGGGGCTGACCCACAATCTGGGTTGGCGAATACGTGGTGCCGTCAGGGTCCGGGCCTTTCACACGCCACTGCCCAAACGTAGCCCCAAAACCACCGCGCAGACTTTGCGGCACAATAAGCCGGGTCACGTTCGAGCGGTTATACCAGAAAATGGGCTGAACAAACCAGCTGAAGTTTTTACCCCGCACAACGTCGGCACCGAGGGTGAACTCCAGCCCCTGGTTAGTCAGGTCTGCCGCATTGATCTGCGTAGAGGTAACGCCCGTTGTTGGCGCCGTATTCAGCGGCAGAATCAGGTCGAACACCTTCTTATTGTACAACGTCAGTTCGCCCGTGACGCGTCCGTTGAACAGGCCAAAGTCCACGCCGTATTCCAGCTCGGTAGCCCGCTCCGGTTCAATGTTAATATTACCGACAATGGTTGATGGTACCAGACCGCCCAAACCACCTACGCCTACCACCTGCAGTTGTGAAAAAGTCGTACCAAAATTGGGCAGACCCGCTGTTTGCCCGTAGGCCACCCGGAATTTCAACTGGCTCAGGGCCGTACCGCCCCAGTTACCAAACTTGGTAGCATTCACAGCCAGCGATGCCCGTGGGAACGCGTAAAACTTGTCGAACTGCGAATTCAGTGTCGATTTATCAAAGCGAATTCCAACCGAGCCGATGACTTTATCTTCGTAGTTGGCATCCTGCTGCGCAAACACGCCTACATCGGTATTTTCCTGATACTCGGCAAAGCCGTCGATGACCTTACCCCGCGCCGGGTTAGACACACCAGCGGGCAGCCCTGAGCCGCGCACGTAGTTAGAACGCAGGTACTTATAAAGCCGTACCGCACCCGCCGAGGTGGTCAGGTTAAGCCGGCCACCCAACGCGGCCTGCGTGTAAATGGCCGAGACCTGCACGTTGGAGTTAAACACTTCATTGCGGGTATCCTGAGCAAAGCCGGGGTTCGGCTCGGCCAGCTGCGACTGCAAATCGGAGGGTAGCCAGATACTGGCGTACCCGTTCTGATAGTCAACACCCCCGTTGACCCGGAACGTAAGCGACGACGTATTGGTGTTCAGCGCACGGGCGCTCACCGAAAATCCCTGCAAAATGCGGTTGACTTTCTGGTTGTTGATGGCCCGGTCGCGGATGGCAAGTGGGTTTTCGCCGACGCCGTTCTGGTTGTTGGGGTATTGCCCGTTGGCATCGGGAAACAGGTTCACGTAAGGCCGGGTATAGGCCAGCGAGTAGCCGTAGTTGACATACGAGTTGTCGTTACCCGTCCAGCCCCGGTCGTTGTTGCTAACGATGTAGTTAGAACTGATACCAAAGTCGAGCCAATTGGTCAGCTTATGGTCAATATTAGCCCGAATCGAGTACCGCTGAAAACCCGTGTTCTTGATAATCCCCGTCTCGTCCGACAAACTGCCGTTGACATAGAACTTCGTTTTTTCGTTACCGCCCGTAATGCCGAGCCGGGTGTTTCTGATGGCTCCCGTGCCGCCATAGACCTCGCGCTCCCAGTCGGTGTAGGTACCATTGGCTTTGGCCGCATTGAGGGCAGCGATTTCGGTATTGAGCGCGGTAATACCCGCCTGGTTGGGTGTACCATCGGCATTTCGGGTGTTCGAGAAGTCGTTGGTAAGCTTCTCCGGCGTCCAGTCGGCTCCGCCGTAAAAGCTGAGAGGTTTACTGAAACCAATGTCCTGCCCGAACGAAACGGTTGTCTTGCCCCCCTTGCCGCGCTTAGTGGTGATGATAACCACCCCGGCGTTGGCACGGGTACCATAGATAGCCGCTGCCGACGAACCTTTCAGGATTTCGATATTCTCGATATCGTCGGGGTTGATGTCGGCCAGGCGATTGGCGTTGTTGTCCTGCGCACTGGCCGACGAACCGGCGGCTGCTTTGTTGGCTGCCGACCGTCCGTTAGAGTACTGACCATTGTCAATATAAACGCCATCGACAATAAACAGCGGCTGCGA
Source organism: Cytophagales bacterium (assembly GCA_038248175.1). GTDB lineage: Bacteria > Bacteroidota > Bacteroidia > Cytophagales > Spirosomataceae > Spirosoma. The sequence goes on from JBBRUB010000082.1 coordinate 8,113, forward strand.
TGACGATGCACCCAGCGTGGATACCCCCCGAAACTGAAGATTGAAGCCCCCGCCCGGCACCGACGTGTTGGCCACGATGTTGGCACCGGCAATTTTACCCTGCAACGCACCATCGGTCGTGACGGGCGTAGTGGACCCGGTCAGGTCTTTACTGTTGAGGAGCGTAACAGCATTGGCTAAGTTAGACCGTTTTATCGTGGTGGCCAGCCCCGACACCACCACCTCTTCCAACTGGCGGGTGTCTTCGCGCAGCGTCACGTTCAGCGTAGTCTGGTTGCCTACCGCCACTTCCTGGCTCAGAAACCCGATGTAGCTGAAACCAACGCGGGCGTTGTTGCCCGGCACGGCCAGCTGGTAATTGCCACTGGCGTCGGTCGTGGCTCCCTGCGTAGTACCGCGTACCACGACGGATACGCCGGGGAGGGCATTACCGTTTATGTCGGTAACTTTCCCCGTAAGTGACTGATTCTGTGCCATCGTTACGCCGAGAGCAGTGAAGAACAGCCCAAAAATCAAGAGTAGTTTTTTGGTCATTTTGTTTGGTTTATTTCCCGTTTTTGGAGTGAAACATAACGCAAATATCACACTTATTTGGCAAAATCAACGTATTTATTAATACATATTTTACATATGTATTAATTTTCCGAATGTTCTTTGGTGCTAAAAGTAGCCTTTCCACACAATAGACGTAGTTTTGACACCACAAAATTTGTAACCTGCCGTATCGCTGCACCTACCGTGACCGACTCATTGTTTATTCTGTTTGTACTTGGCGCAAATGTTGTTATCTGCGAATGGCTGTGCCATAAACCCGGCTTTCGGCACATTGGCACCGCCCTATTGGTCATTGTCGTTACGGCTATTGAAGCCAATCTGGGGCTGATCCCCACCACCGCAACACCGGTTTACGATACCATTTTCAGCTATCTCGCGCCGTTCGCGCTGTTTCTACTGCTGCTGGGCGTAAACCTGAAAGACCTCAAGCAGGCCGGGTTGCCTATGCTGAGTATGTATTTGTTAGGCGCGGTCGGTACGGTTGTGGGCGTGCTGGTGAGCGTCTGGGTATTTTCGGCACAGGAAAGCATCGGGCCGCTATTCTACGCCCTGGCCGGGATGTTTACCGGGACCTATACCGGAGGCAGCGTTAACTTCCACGCCGTAGCCCTGCATTATAACGTCTCCAAAGCGGGCAACCTGTTCATTGCCGCCACCGCTGCCGACAATATTATTACCACCCTCTGGATGATGGTGACGCTCTCAGCACCGCGTTTGCTCCAACGCCGGTTTCCGCGTCCACTAACGGCCCGTTCGCTACCCAACAGCGCAGCCATTACTGGTGAACCCATCGACGCCTATTCCGATTCGGAGACGATGACGCGACGCTCCGGCCGCATCTTCAGCGCGACCGCGAGCACCTTGAACAGATTGACCGACGTCGACTCGGCGACGA